>SXKB01000310.1 GCA_005778215.1 Actinomycetota bacterium
CACCGGGTCGTCGAGCAGCCCGTCCTTGATCATCTCCTTCACCTGCACCAGGTGACCGAAGTCGAACACCTCGAGCTCGGGACGCACGCCGAGGTCCTGCACGATCTTGGCCATCTTGCGCAGCACGCTGGGCGTGTTGACCATGATGTAGTCGCCGCCCGACGCGAAGTTCATCGTGCCGCAGTCGAGCGTGCAGATCTCCGGGAGCAGGGAGGTGACGTGATCGAGGCGCTCGGTGGCGCCGGCCATGTCGGTGCCCTCGGCGTCGAGGGGGAGCACGTCCTCGTCGCCACCGAGCACCATGTCGCCGCCCATGCCGGCGGTGAAGTTGATGACCACATCGACATCGGAGTCGCGAATGCGTTCCATCACTTCGGCGTAGTACTCGGTCTTGCGGCTGCCGAGGCCGGTCTCGGGCTCACGCACGTGGCAGTGCACCACGGCGGCGCCGGCCTTCGCGGCGGCGATGGCCGAGTTCGCGATCTGCTCGGGGGTGACCGGTACGTGCAGGCTCTTGTGGGCGGTGACGCCCGATCCCGTGACTGCACACGTGATGAACACATCCCAATTCATTGCTGTCCCCTTCGTCGTCGGCGTTTCCTGAATGGCCGGTCAACGCAGGGGAGCGTACACCTGACAAGCTGGGGGCATGAAGACGCCCGTGTCCCACGATCGTCCGCCCGTGGCCCGCCGTGAAGGCGTGAACAGCGACAACTGGATCGACGCCCCCTACAACCGCTGGGGCTTCCGGCACGTGCGTGAGCTGGCCCGCACGGCCCGCATCCGCCGCGGCGTCGGACCGGTGTGGCAGTTCCCCGAACACGGCGGCGCGCTGCACGATCTGGCGGTGCCGTTCGGGGCCGACCAGTTCCGGCTCGACGCGGCACTCGACGCCGCGTACAGCGACGCCTTCGTGGTGGTCCACGACGGCTCGATCGTGTTCGAGTGGTACGCCGAGACCGTCCGGCCCGACGACACGCACCTGATCATGTCGGTGTCGAAGTCGTTCACGTCCACCCTCATCGGGGTGCTCGCAGGCGAGGGTCTCGTCGATCCTGCCGAACGCGCCGACGCCTACGTTCCCGCCCTGCTCGGCACGGCGTGGGAAGGCTGCACGGTCCAGCACCTGCTCGACATGTCGGCCGCCGTCGAGTTCGACGAGTCCGACTACGACAACCCCGACTCGGCGGGGTGCCTCATCGAGGCCGTCTCGGGATACACCACCGCCCGCCGCCCGGGCATGCCGTCCGACACCATCGCGTGGGCGCTGTCGGTGCCACCGCAGGGTGAGCACGGTGACCGGTTCGAGTACCGCTCGATCATCACCGACATCCTCGCCCTCGTGGCCGAGCACGTCACCGGGCAACGCTTCGCCGACGTCTTCAGTGACCGCATCTGGAGCCGTATCGGCGCCGAGCACGACGCCGACATCATCGTCGACTCGGCCGGCTTCCCGACCGTCGAGGGCGGCATCTGCGTCACCCCGCGCGATTTCGCCCGATTCGGCCAGATGGTGCTGCAGCGCGGCGTGGTGGGCGCGGCACAGGTGGTGCCGGCGTGGTGGACCGACCGTGTGCTCGATGCCGACCCGGTGCTCATCGATCACTTCCGCAACGGTGCCGCCGCCGACCCGACCCAGCCCAACGCGTACTACCACGACTGCTGGTGGGTGGTCGACGCGTCGAAGGGTCGGTACGCCGGCCATGGCATCAACGGCCAACACCTGTGGATCGACCGCAGCACCAACACCGTCATCGCGCACCACAGCACATGGCCGGGTCGGATGGACGACGACCTGTACCTGCTCGACCGGGCCATCGCCCTCGCCGTGCTCGACTCGTTCACTCGCTGACGGGGAATCCTCCGAACCGCACCAGGTTGCCGTGGAGGTCGATCACGGCGAACTCGGTGGCACCCCACGGCTCGGTGCGCAGGGGGCGGAACGATGCGGGATGCTGCACCTCGACGCCGCTCCACGCACGGTGCTGCGCCGAGGCCGCGTCGGGCGAGTCGAACCGCACGTAACACGCCACGTCGTTGGTCCAGCGGTCGACCGTCGGATCGTGCCAGAAGTGCAGTTCGATCGCGAGCGGTTCGTGGCGGAGGATGAGGTACTCGTGGACCCATCGGCCGATCTCGTGGAAGTCGAAGTCGCGCCAGAAGCCGGCCGTCACGTCGAAGTCGGCACTCGGCAGGATCGGGATCGTGATGGCGGCCACGGCGGTCACGCGTAGCGATCGGGCGCGTCGGCTGGGTCGAGGTACGGCTCGATGGTGCCGTCGATGCGCGCCGCGAGATAGTCGCCGGCGAGAATCGGTTCGTAGCGCATCGGCCGGTCGGCAGTCGCGCACGACGGGATGCACGTCACCATCGTCGATGCCGCCGGGTTCACGAAGTACGGCACGGAGATCCGGTGCTGGTTCGGCGAGGCCACCACGCGATGCGGGGTGCTGCGGTAGAGGTCGTTCGTCCACCTGGCCAACATGTCGCCGATGTTCACCACCAGGGCGCCGGCGGGTGCCTCGACGGGGGTCCACTCACCTCCGATGGGCTGCACCTCGAGTCCGGGAACGCCGTCGACCGCCAGGAGGGTGAGCGCCCCGTAGTCGGTGTGGGGCGACGTGGGTACCGCCAGCGTGCCATCGGCGGCAGGTGGAATGGGCAGGTAGTGGAGGAACCGCAGCCGGCACTGCGGATCGTCCATCTGGCGGGCGAAGAACTGGCGGTCGGCGCCCAACTGGACCGCCATGACCGCCAACAGGTTCGCGCCCACGACGAGCGCTTCCGACTGGTACCTGCGGACCGCTGCCTCGAACCCGGGAAGGTCGGGCATCGGCACCTCGTCGTGGAGACCGAGGTCGAGGTACTCGGTGGCGTGCGTCATGCGCTCGCGGTCGATCGCGTGGTCCTGGTCGGGTACGAAGCCGTACCGCTCGATGCGTGGCGTGCGTTCCTTCAGGTCCTGCGGGAGGGCGAAGAAGGCCTGCGCCGCGGCAAAGACATCGCGCATGGTCGAATCGAGCCCGTGCCCGACCACGACGAAGAAGCCGGTGCGCAGACACGCCTCGTGGATCTGCACCGCGACCTCGGACTCATCGCCGCGCGACAGCGGGGCGATGTCGATGATGGGCGGGCCGACCATGTCGCCGGCGTATCAGGACTGGAGTTCGGCGGCCGTGCGCTGCACGGCCTTGACGATCTTGGCGTAGCCGGTGCAGCGGCACAGGTTGCCGCTGAGGCCGATGCGCACGTCCTCCTCGCTGGGGGAGGGGTTGCGCTCCAGCAGCGCACACGCGCTCACCAACATGCCCGGCGTGCAGAATCCGCACTGCACACCGCCCTCCTCGAGGATGTTGCGCTGTAGTGGGTGCATCTCGTCGCCCTGCTGCAGGCCCTCCACCGTGGTGACGGCCCGCCCCTGGGCCTGCACGGCCAGGTAGCTGCACGAGTTCACCGGCTGACCGTCGAGCAGCACCATGCAGGCGCCGCACTCGCAGTCGTCGCAGCCCTCCTTGGTGCCGGTGAGGCCCACCTCGGTGCGCAACACGCTGAGCAGGTTGCGGCCCTGGTCGGCGGCGACCGGGTAGTCGATGCCGTTGACGTTGAGGGTGTAGCTGATCATGACGCTGCTCCGATGCCGATGGCGCGGTTCACTGGGACGGACACGGGTTCGCCGAGGGCGCGGCGGGCGGCGGCCTCCACGGCGCGCCGTGCCATCACGCCCACGGTGTGACGGCGGTAGGCGTCGGACGCCCGCACGTCGCTGATGGGACGGGCCTGCTCGGCAGCCGCAGCCTGCGCCGCAGCGGCCACGTCGGCCACGGTGCCGCCGCCGAGGCCGGCGACCTCGATGATGGTGGGCGCCACTGCGGTGAGGGCCACCCTGACGGCGTTCACCGAGCCGTCGTCGGCCAGAGTGACCGACGCCGCGGCGCCGACCACGGCGATCTCCATCGAGCGGCGGTACTCCAGCCGCAGGTACGCACTGTTGCTACGGGCCGCCGGGGCGGGCACGTGGATGGCCACGCACAGCTCGTCGGGGCGAGCGCTGGTGCGACCGGGGCCGGTCCACAGCTCGGCGAGGCCGACGCGACGCGAGCCCGACGCCGACCGCAGTTCCACCTCGGCGCCGAGCACCACCAGCGGCGCGCCGGTGTCCATGGCGGGGGAGGCGTTCATCACGTTGCCGCCCAGCGTGCCGACGTTGCGGGTGGACGGCGAACCGACGAGCGCACTGCCGTCGCTGATGCCCGTGTACACGGTGGACAGCACCGGATGGTGTTCGATGGTGTGGTGGTTCACCCCGGCACCGATGCAGGCACCGGCGTCGGTGAACTCCAGGCAGCGGAGCTCCTCGATGCGGTCGATGGCGACCAGATCGCCGGGCAGCGGCGCCTTGCCGTGGCGGGCACCGACCACCAGGTCACTGCCCCCGGCAACGGGACGGGCACCGGCGGCCAACGCCGCGATCGCCTCGTCGATGGTGGTGGCGATGACGAAGCTCACGCCGGGCTCCCTTCGATGCCGTTGACGGTGGACCACACGCGTTCGGCGGTCATCGGCAGCTGGCGCACCGGCGTGCCGATGATGGCCGCGATGGCGTTGGAGATGGCGGCGGCGGTGGCCACGTTGGGCGCCTCGGCGAGACCCTTCGCACCACGCGGGCCGGCGTTGGGTGTGTCGATCTCGACGAAGTGGATGTCGATCGGCGGTGCGTCGGCGCACGTCTGCAGCTTGTACTCCAGCAGTGCGGCGTTGCGCTGCTTGGCCTCGTCGTCGTAGCGGGTGCCCTCGGTGAGCGCCTGCCCGATGCCCATCAGCACGGCACCTTCCACCTGGCCGGTGGCGCCCACCGGGTTGATGATGGTGCCCGAGTCGTGCGCGGCGCTGACGTGCAGCACGCGGGCCACACCGGTGTCGCGGTCGACCTTCACCCGCACGGCGTGGCACGAGAACTGCGGTGCCACCCAGGCGGTCATACCCACGTCGCCGACGCAGGTGGCACCCACCACCTCGGGTGGCGCAGGCGGCGCACCCGAGCCGTGGCCGATGAGCAGCTCGCCACCGGCGGCGATGCCGGCGAGTTCGGCGATGGGCACCGAACGCGACGGGGTGCCGGCCACCGACGCGGCACCGTCGGCCAGCACGATGTCGGCCGGGTTGGCCTCCAACTGCTCGGCGGCCAGCTGCTTGAGCTGCTCGGCGATCTGCCCGGCGGCCGCAACCGCGGCGCGGCCGTTGTTGAACAGCGTCTGCGAACCCGTGGCGCCCATGTCGTACGGGGCCACGCTGGTGTCCTGGTACACGAGCTCGAAGTCCTCGGCCTGCATGCCCAGCTCGTCGGCCACCAGCTGGCGCAGCGTCATCACCGCACCGGTGCCGCACTCCTGCGCACCGGTGATGATCTGGCCGCTGCCGTCGCCGTCGATCTTCACGTACGCACCCGACGGCACGCTGAAGCTCGGCCACCAGCCGATGGCCACACCGATGGCCTCGTCGTCGGGCAGCGCCTGGCCGTAGCCGGCACCGTCGGCGGCGGCCCGGATGCAGTCGACCAGTCCGATCTCGTCGTACACCTGGCCGCTCGGGCCCTCCTTGCCGGTGGCGACGGCGTTCTTCAGTCGGAACTCCACGGGGTCCATGCCGATGGCCTTGGCCACCTCGTCGGTGTGGCTCTCGAGCGCCCAGCAGGTCTGCGGTGCCGTTGGGGCGCGCACCGAACCCGACGGCTGATGGTTCGTGTACACCAGGTGTGCCTCGGCGAACGCGTGCGGCACCTGGTACGGGCCGAGCGCGTGCATGGCCGCGAGCTGGCTGAAGAAGCCGGCGTCGGCGGTGTAGGCGCCGTTGTCGATGGCCAGCCACACCTTGCGGGCGGTGATGGTGCCATCGCGGCGCACGCCCGTCTCGAGGTCGAACACGATGCCCTCGCGGCGACGGTCGGGTGCCACGAACTCCTCGCGGCGGCTGAACACCAGACGGACCGGGCGCTTCGTGGCACGGGCCAGTGCCGCCACGTGGGCCTCGTAGTGGAACCCGCACTTGCCGCCGAAACCGCCACCGAGGTGCGGCACGATGATGCGCACCCGGTTGGCCGGCAGTTCGAGCGTCTCGCACACGCCGGCGCGGGCGTCGAACGGCACCTGCGTGCTGGTCCAGATGGTGACCTTGTTGCCCTCCCACTGGGCCAGCACGGCCCGCGGCTCGATGGGCGCAGCATGGCAACCGTCGGCGACGTAGCGGCTGTGCACCACCACGTCGGCCTCGGCCATGCCCTTGTCGACGTCGCCCTTCGCGATGGACGCCATCGACGCATCGTTGCGGTCGCGCACGATGGGACCGGCCGCGCCGTAGTCGCTCCAGTCCGCATGCACCAGGGGTGCATCGGGGGAGAGTGCGGCCTCGATGTCGTTCACCACGGGCAGCGGTGCGTACTCGACCACGATGGCGTTCAGCGCCCGCTGCGCGGTGGGCACGTCGACGGCGGCCACGGCGGCCAGGATCTCGCCCTCGAACCGCACCACGTCGCGGGCGAACAGCGTGCGGTCCTGCACGAATGGGCCGAATCGCACGTCGGGCACGTCGTCCTGGGTGAGCACCGCGAACACGCCGGGAATGGCGCGGGCGGCCGACACGTCGAGCTTGGTGATGCGCGCGTGGCTGACCTCGGCGTACTTGAACTTCGCGACCAGCGCGCCCGTGAGCGTGAGGTCGGCGGTGTAGCGCCCGCTGCCGGTGACCTTGTCGGGGCCGTCGGCGCGGACGAATCGGGGTGCGGTCGTGGTGGGACTCATCGTGCTCACTCTGCCAGATCGGTGGACGGGATTCGGAAGGGGTGCTCAGCCGCTCAGCCCGGCGAGGCCGCCGGCCATGCCCTCGGCGTCGCCACCGCGCTTGCTCATCCGGCGCATCGCGAGGGCGGCGAGCGCCACGGCGAGCAGGGTGAAGCACAACATCACGGTGGCGAGTGCGTTGAGCGCCGGGGTGGAGCTGCCGCGGGCGCCCGAGTAGATCTTGATGGGCACGGTGTCGGTGGACGCTCCGGTGGTGAGGAACGACGAGATCACGAAGTCGTCGACCGAGGTGGCGAACACCACCATCACGCTGGCGAAGATGGCCGGCGCCAGCAGCGGCAGCAGCACCAGGCGGATGGCCTGCAGGCGGGTGGCGCCGAGGTCGCGAGCGGCTTCCTCGTACTGGTCGCCGATGGCCACCAGACGGCCACGCACGATGACCACGACGAAGCTCATCGTGAACGTGATGTGACCGATGAGTTGGCGGGGCATGCCCGACGGCACACCTGAGTACAGCTCGGTGAACACCAGGAACAGCGCCACGCCGAACACGATCTCGGGCGTCACGATGGGCACCAGCATCAAGCCGTTGGCGCCGGTGGACACGCGGCTGCGCCACCGGTGCAGACCGATGGCCATCGCCACCCCGAGGGGCGTGGCGATGAGCATCGTGAGTGCGGCCAGCTCCAGGGTGTTGAACAGCGCCGTGTGCAACGACTCGTCGTGCCACACCGACGAGGTGGGGTCGCCCCAGTACCAGCGGAACGACGGCGACTGGAGCGACGACCGGCTCTTGCCGCTGTTGAACGAGATGCGCACGGCCACCAGCACGGGAGCGAGCGACCAGATCACGTACAGCCACGTGATCAGCGCCAACCATCGGGCGCTGCCGTGCTTGCGGCGGAACACGCTCATCGCTCGGCCATCCGCTGCTGCCGCAGCGTGGTGTACAGGTAGTACGCCATCAGCACGAACAGGAACGCCATCAGCACCAGCACCAGCGACGCACCGGTCTGCGGCTGGCTGGTGCCGAGCAGGTAGTTCTCGATCTGGTTGCCCACCATCTCGGTCTTCGGCGAACCGCTGGTGAGGTAGGTGTTCGTGTAGTAGTCGCCGAACATCGGCAGGATGGTGATGACGCTGGCGGCCATCAGCCCGGGAACGGACAGCGGCAGCGTGATGCGGAAGAACGTCTGCATCGACGACGCACCGAGGTCGCGGCCCGCTTCGATGAGTCGACCGTCGATGCGTTCGAGCGTGGAGTACAGCGGGAGGATGAAGAACGGCAGGTAGCCGTAGGTCAACCCGAACACCACCGTGTACCAGTTGCCGTCGAGCCAGTTGTGCGGCTCGTCCTGCAAGTGCAGGAACTGCAGCACGTCGTTCACGATGCCGTCGAGCTGCAACAGGTTCGTCCACGCCAGCATGCGCATCAGGTAGCTGATCCAGAACGGCAGCACCAGCAGCACCAGCAGCAGACCCCGACGCGGACCGGCCTTGCGGGCCACGTAGTACGCCACGGGATAGCCGACGAGGATGCAGCCGGCCAGCGACAGCGCCACGAACCGGAACGTGCGCACGAACACCGTGCCCAGGTCGCCGCCGAACACACGGTCGAGCACGTCGCTCATGGCCGCGAAGTCCCACTGCAGTGGGTTCCACGCCGGTACCGCGGTACGCAGCACGGGGTCGACCGTGCCGAACGCGACGGCCATCACCGCGTACACCGACACCACGAAGAACGCGATCAGCCACCCGACCCCGGGCACCGCGAACGATGCCCAGAATCGGGTGCGCCGGCGCGGGCCGGTGGTGACGAGCGCCGCCGTCACGTGCTCAGGCGCCGGAGGTGAACGTGGACCACGCCGCGGTGTATTTCGCGTCGCCGTCGGCACCGATGGGCTTGAGGTACAGGCCCTTCTCGATCTCCTCGGTGGTGGGCACGCAGGCGCGCAGGTTCTCGGGCACGTAGCCGGCACCGATGACGTAATCGGCGTCGAACTTGCTGAGCGCCGGTAGGTAGCCCACCCAGCTGAAGTTCTGCTCGGCGATCTCGTTGTCGAGGAGGAAGTTGATGTACAGGTGGGCGAGCACCGGGTTCTTGCACCCTGCCACCACGCCCATGCTGTCGTTGGTGACCAGGTACTCGCCGGCGGGCGGGTGCCAGAACCCCAATACGGCGGGGTCTGTTCCTTCGGGCAGGTAGGCGGCATAGGCGTTGATGAGATCGGGGCTCCACGTGTGGGCCACGGTGGTGGCGCCCTCGGGGATGTTCTTGTAGGCCTCGATGTTCACCTTCACGCTGACGCGATCGATGAGCTCGGAGAGGTCGGCCAACGCCTGGTCGATGATGGCCTGGTCGGTGGTGTTCACGTCGAAGATGCCCTTGCGCATCATCGCCATCACCAGCGCCTCGCGCTCGTCGTCGAGCACCGACACCTGACCCTTGAAGTCGGTGGCGTTCCACAGGGTGTCCCAGCCCTGCTCCTCCACCTGCGCCGGGTCGATGCGGTCGGCGCGGTAGCCGATGCCGGTACCGAAGAAGTTGTACGGCACGGAATGGGCCGAACCCTTGTCGTACCACGGGTCCTTCAACGCGTCGAACGCGTTCTCGAAGTTGGGGATGTAGCTCTTGTTCAGGGGCTGCACGATGCCGCCGGCGATGAGTCGGTCGATCGACGTGGCCGCCATCGAGTGGTGCACGTCGACCTCGATGGCCTTCGACGCCAGCTTGGTGACGGCTTCGGTGTCGGTGGTGAAGGTGGTGATCTCCACCTTCACGCCGTACTGCGCCTCGAACGCGGCCACCACGTCGGGGTTCACGTACGAGTCGTAGTTGAACACCCGCAACGGGCCCTTCTCCGGCTCGAGGCCGTCGGCGATGGGGTCGGCAACGGGTCCGGACGAACCGCTGTCACTGCCGCACGCCTGGAGGATGGGAATGCCAGCGCCGAGCAGCACCCCGAGCTGCGCGGACCGAGCGAGAAAATCGCGACGGGACGAAGTCATGTTGTTCCCCCAAAGAGTTGTTTGACTCGTGAGTCAGAATAACAAACATGGACATCACGCCGAGACGGATCCCCGACCCGGACGGTATTCGAACTGCTCGGACGCTGCCGGCATCGTGGTACGCCGATGCGGCGCACTTCGCGCGTGAACTGCAGGCCGTCTGGCGCAGGGAGTGGCTGTGCGTGGGCGATCAGCTCGACATGCCGGCACCCGGCGCGTGGAAGGCCATCGTGGTGGCCGGCCTGCCCGTCCTGATGGTGCGCGGTCGCGAGGGCGTGCTGCGAGCCTTCCTCAACGTGTGCCGTCACCGAGCCGCCCCGCTGTGCGAGACCGGCGACGAGGGCCACGGTGCGGCGCTCAGCTGCCCGTACCACGCCTGGTTGTACCGGCTCGACGGTTCGCTGGCGCGGGCCCACGGTGTGGGGGAGCCCGAGGGGTTCGACACCGCCGACTTCTCGCTCAAGCCCGTCGGCCTCGCCATGTGGCGCCGGTGGGTGTTCGTGCACGCCGACGCAGATGCGGCACCACCCGACTTCGGCCCGTTGGCGGCCGCGACGCAGGGGTATCCGGTCGAGGACATGCAGTTGGTGCTGCACGAGGCGCACGAGCGGCCGTTCAACTGGAAGGTGCTGCTCGAGAACTACAGCGAGAACTACCACACGCCCTTCGTGCATCCCGAGATCGACACGTCCAACACCCACGACTATCCAATGGTGGCCGACGGCCTCACCCTCTACGCGTGGGACCGGCCGCTGTGTCCCACCACCGACGCCGGGGAACGGATGGCCACGCTGTTGCCGGGGGAGGACGGCTGGGACGAGATCGGTGCCGCACCCACGTCCATCCCGTACGACGTCGGCAGCTACCTCACCATCTGGCCGAACCTGATGGTGAACGTGTTCCCCGATGCCTCGTTGGCGATGTGGATGGACCCGCTGTCGGCGAACCGCACCGTGGTGCATCGCCGCCTGTACGCACATCCCTCGGCGGATGCTGCGTCGGTGGACGCGCAGATCGACGCCCACCGGCTGGTGCACCTGCAGGACATCGACATCTGCACCGCGGTGCAGCGCACCCACGACGCCGGCGTCGACGCCGACGGCGTGCTGGCCACGGTGGAGGAGCGCGGGGTGTGGTTCGTGCACCAGCACGTCCGCCGCGCTCTCGGCCGCGATGTGGACACATCGGCATGATAATGTGTCCACATGGACGTCGGAGTTCGTGAGCTGAAGCAGCACCTGTCGCAGTACCTCGATCGGGCGGCGCAGGGCGAGATCATCCAGGTCACCGATCGTGGCGTGGTGAAGGCGCAGATCGTCCCGGTACCGGGTGCCGGCCGTCTGGCGCAAGGTGTGGAAGAAGGGTGGATCACGCCGCCGGAGCACTCGGGTGGCCTCCGCGCCGCTGCGCGTGTCGCTGCGGCTCGTCGCACCGCCGACGTGCTGGCCGAGGATCGCGGCGAGTGACCACCTACGTCGACACCAGTGCGTTGCTGAAGCGGTATGTCGACGAGGACGGATCCGATGTGGCCGATGCCTGGCTGCAGGCCGACCCGGTGCTGGTCACCTCGTGGATCACGCTCGTCGAGGTGCGTCGGAACCTTGCTCGACTGCTCGACGGGAACGCACTGGCCGATGCCCGGCGGCAGTTCGCTGCCGACGTCGATGCTGTGGCGATGATGGCGGTCGACGAACCGCTCAGCCGGGCGGCGGCCGAGATCGGAGAGGTGCTCGGCGTGCGGTCGCTCGACGCGGTGCACCTGGCCAGCGCGCAGCGCCTTCAGGTGCCGGCGCTCACCTTTCTCACGTTCGACCTCCGCCAGGCGCAGGCTGCGCGTTCGCTCGGCTTCACCGTGGTGGGCGTGTGACGGGTCAGTGACTGCGCGGGAGGCCCAGTACGTGCTCGGCCACGTAGCTCAGCACCAACTCCTGGCTGATGGGCGCGATGCGCATCAGTCGGGCCTCGCGGAAGTAGCGCTCCACGTGGTACTCGCTCGCGTACCCGAACCCACCCAGCGTCTGCACCGCGCGGTCGGCGGCGAAGAACCCGGCCTCGGCGGCCAGGTACTTGGCCAGGTTGGCCTCCTCACCGCACGGCGCTCCGGCATCCACCAGCCGTGCCGCTTCCTGCACCATCAGCTCGGCCGCACGCAGCCGTGCGTGCGCCTCGGCCAGCGGGAACGAGATGCCCTGGTTCTGGCCGATCGGTCGGTCGAACACCACCCGTTCCTTGGCGTACGCGACCGCGACCCGCAGTGACGCGTGGCCGATGCCGATGGCCTCGGCGGCGATGAGCACCCGCTCGGCGTTCAGTCCGTCGAGGAGGTACCGGAAACCCTGCCCCTCGTCGCCCACGCGGTCGGCCGCAGGGACGCGCACGTCGTCGTAGGTGGTCTCGCACGAGGCCACGGCGTTGCGGCCCATCTTCGGAATCGGCGCCACCCCCACGCCGGGCGCGTGCTTGTCGACCAGGAACAACGTCATCCCGTCGGTGGGGCGACGGCACTCGGCGAGCGGGGTGGTGCGGGTGAGCAGCAGGATGCGGTCGGCCTCCATCGCCTTGCTGGTCCACACCTTGCGGCCGTTGATCACGTAGTGCTCGCCGTCGCGTACGGCCCGGGTGGTGATGCGCGTGGTGTCGGTGCCGGCATCCGGTTCGGTGACCCCGAACGCGACGTGCAGGCTGCCGTCGGCCACTGCCGGCAGGTAGCGCTGCCGCATCACCTCGTCGCCGTGGCGGATGACGGGCTGCATGCCGAAGATGCTCATGTGCAACGACGACGCACCGTTCATCGCCGCGCCGGAGGCGGCGACGGTCTGCAGCACGGTGGCGGCCTCGAGGATGCCGCGTCCGCCGCCGCCGTACTGCTCGGGGATGGCGATGCCGATCCAGCCACCGTCGGCCATGGCCCGGTAGAAGTCCCAGGGAAAGCGGTGCTCGCGGTCGCACGCCGCCCAGTAGTCGTCGTCGAACGCGGCGCACACCGAGCGCACCGCATCGCGGATGAGGGCGAGGTCGCCGGTGTCGTTGCCCGCGGTCATGACGGCGAGGGTAGACGGTGTCGTACGATCGGGCGATGGAACAGGTCCAGTTCACCCAGATGCGCGACGGTACGTACGAGGAGTACCAGTTCCTCCACGGCCTCGAGCGGCAGTTCATCGACGCCCTTCCCGATCGCATCCTCGACGGGTTGCGGCTGCTCGACGACGGCCTGGGTGGCTACCGAGTCACCCGGCTCGAGCACTCGTTGCAGTCGGCCACACGAGCCGAACGCGACGGTGCCGACATCGAGTGGATCGTCGCCGCGCTGGTGCACGACATCGGCGACGGACTGGCGCCCGCGAACCATTCGCAGTTGGCGGCGTCGATCATCCGGCCGTACGTGCGCGACGAGGTCACCTGGGTGGTGCACATGCACGGGCTGTTCCAGCAGCACTACTACGGGCAGCACGTCGGCCTCGATCCCGATGCCCGCGAGGCGTACCGCGATCACCCGTGGTTCGAGAGTTGCGAACGGTTCTGCGAACGGTGGGACCAGGCAGCGTTCGACCCCGACTATCCCACCGAGTCGCTCGAGCACTTCGAGCCGATGGTGCGCGAGGTGTTCACGCGGCCGGCGTTCGGCGGCGCGGCGGTCACCGGCGCCACGTGAGGCGGCGGATGCCGTCGTCGCCACCCACCATCACCGTGGCGCGGGTGGGGGTGATGCGCACCAGCACGTGGTCGGGGTGGTCGACCGTGCCGAAGAACATCGCCGGGTCGAACGGCAGATCCGGGCGTGCCCACAGGCGCCGCTTCTCGTCGATCGAGTGCACCAGCTCGGCCTCGCCGTACACGTAGGCCTCCGGGCCCGGTTGCCACATCAGTGCGACGCGGCCGTTGGCGGCGATGCGCCGCGCCTTGCCCGAACCGGCCCGTGTGAACACCCAGAGCGTGTCGCCGTCGAGGTACGGCATCACCACCGACACGTGCGGGGCGCCGTCGGGTGATGCGGTGCCCAGATGGGCGAGGCCCACGAGATGGGGCGCGACGTCGGACCACTCCATGTGCCGACGCTCCCGCGCCGTCACTTCGAGGCGATCTCCACCGGCGTGGGGTACTGGTCGGCCACCGACGCGTCGAGGCCGACCTGCTCGGCATCGACGCCGAACAGCCACCGCAGCCACGAGGTCACGGAGTGCTGGACGATGGGGAACGTCGTGTCGACGGCGATGGCCGGGGGCACGCAGCCGTCCTCGCCGAGCGTGCGCAGTTGCGGCTGCGCATCGAGCACCGGGCCGAGGCCCGATGCCTCGGCCACGCCGATGATGCCGGTGCCGTTGCCGAAGGTGCAGAAGTCGTCGAAGCCGTTGTGGCCCACGCCCTCGAGCACCCACAGCAGGCTGGGCGACGGCACCGCCTCGAACGCCGGACGGGTGGCCTCCTCGACGGGCACCACCTGGTCGACCGAGCCACCGAGGAAGAACGACGGCTTGTCGGGCAGCGGTGCGGGGGCGGTGGTGGAGGTCGCATCGGTGCCGCCGCCGAGCCGGACACCGGAAGCCATGCTCACGTAGCCGTCGATGCGCGGGTCGGTCGCCGCACCCACCACCGTGCCCCCACCGGCGGAGTGGCCGACGGCTGCGACCTGGTCGGCGTCGACGTGCCCGGCGAACGGGCTGGCCGGATCGTCGCCGGCGGCGGTGATGAGGTCGAGGCTCTGCAGCAGGTCGTCGACCGAGTCGGCCCGATCGCCGCTGGCGGTGCCGCCGAGCACGTTCATCAGGTCGCGCGACGGATGGTCGGGCGAGACGACGATCATGCCGTAGCTGGCGAGGTGCGAGGTGAGGAACGTGCTCTGCAGGCGCATGCCGGTGAAGCCGTGGCTGAACAGCACCACGGGGAACGTGCCGTCGGCCACCTCGGCGTCGCGGCCGGCGTCGTAGGTGTAGGTCGCGGGCACGTCGCCGGTGAGCAGCGCCTTGACGGCCTCGGGGGTGAAATCGCGCACGTCGTAGGTCTCGGTGCCGGTGGTGCTCTCCACCGCCGGGTACCACACCTCCACACTCGGGCCCTTGGCGAGCTGGAGCGTGGTGACGCCCACCGGGTACGGGCCGGCCTCGGCGTAGGCGAACGCCAACTCGGCCGGATCGGGCGCCGACGTGGTGGTGGCCGCCTCCGACGTGGTGCTGGCCTCGGCCGTGGTGGTGGCGGCGTCCGACGTGGGTGCGGCCGTGGGGTTCGACTCCTCGGCGCCGCCACCACAGGCAGCCAGCAGGGCGAGAGCGATGAGGGCAGCGGGAACGGCTCGGGTGCGCATGGCGAGGATTGTTCCACGGCTCGCGCGCCGATGCCCATCGGGGCCGACCCGTGAATCCCAGTGGGGCCTCGGGCTTCACCCGCTATCGTGCTGCCGTCGTTCGGGCAACCGGCCGGCGGGTGGCGACGTGGCCGAGTGGCTGAGGCAAAGGACTGCAAATCCTTCCACATGGGTTCGATTCCCATCGTCGCCTCCAAGGGGTGTTAGCGAAATAACGCCCCAAGTGTTAGCGAAAAAGCTGGAACGAGGGGGTCGGCGCAAGCCGGCCCCCTCGTTGCTTGCCCGGTGAGGGCTCTCAGCTGGCACGATCCGTCTCGGCCGGGCTGTTCGCGGCGTAGCCGGTCCCGAGGCCGTCGTGGTGGACGAAGCCGCCGTTCGTGAGACGTCCGACGATCACGACCACGTCGACGATCGGCTCGTGGATCTCGTCGCAGATCTCGTCGACCTGCCAGGCACGGTCCGGCTCGGATCGGATCAGCTCGAGGATCTTCGTAGCGACGGCGGTCGCCTGGCCGAAGATGGACTCCAGTTCGGCGAGTTCCTTCGGCCGTAGCCGGGTCGCCTTGGTTGCCATGTTCCCTTGCTCCTTTCGGATGCACCACGGTGGTGCGAGGTGCACCGTGAGCGCGCCCGGAGGAACGGCAAAGAACACTCTCGACGGAATCGCCCACGATCACGGCCAGTTGAGATGCGCATGTTTCAACCGACCACAAGCAGCCCATCCCCGGTCCCCCTCCTCGACGAGCGCCGGCACCTTGCCCACGCGGCCGAGGCAGCGATCGGCGGAAGGGTGCAGCACCTCAGCGAGGTGGCCGAGCGTGGCCCGGGCGCGTACCTCATGCTGTACTGCGGTGATCTGGACATGTACGCGCGCGCCGCACGCGCTGGCGGGCCTACCTCATTACTGGAGGGCGGGGGCTACCCGATCTATGCCGGCAGCGCTGCCTCGCTCATCGAGCGACGACAACGCCACGTCCGGAACTTGGAAGGGCTCATCGACCTCTCCGAGGACGACCTGAGGATCGTGCTGGTACCGACCACTTCGGAAGCGGGTGCTGGCTACGTGGAGAAGCTCTTCATCCGGGCGTTCGAGCCGGTGTGGAACCAGCCCTGGCTCGCTGGCTTCGGTAGCAAGCGCCAGGGTCGGATCCGTGAGCGTGGTCAACGAGTCAGTCCGTGGAACGTTCTACACCCGGGCCGCTACATCCATCCCTCAGCCCCGAGGCCGATTGCCACACAGGCCGACCTGGCAGGGAAGGTGGTCAACTATCTGGCCGGCACGGTCTCGCCTGTCTACGAAGCCAGACGGTCCTAGGGGCGGGTGCTCGTCTCCCCGGCGAGTGAGAGAGGCTGCCGATCCAGATAGCGCAGATCGGCAGCTCCGCGCTCACGTGCAGGAAGGGTTGGGCGTCGCAGCAGCTACGGGCGGGATCGCTATCTCAGTGCCGACGACGAACGAGTCGAAGCCTGGGTTGTTCGCGTTCGCTCCGGCGAGTTCGTCAACTGTCAGGCCGAACTTCGCGG
>SXKB01000311.1 GCA_005778215.1 Actinomycetota bacterium
CGACGTGCAGGGTTCGCTCGAAGCCGTCACCGAGAGCCTCCGTCGCCTCGAGCGCGACGAGGTGAAGCTGGCGTTCGTGCACCGCGGCGTGGGTGGCATCACCGAGAACGACATCAGCCTCGCTGCGGCCACCAACGCGACGCTCATCGGTTTCAACGTGCGTCCCGACCGCAAGGCCCGCGACCTCGCCGACGCCGAGGGTGTGGAGATCCGTACCTACGAGATCATCTACAAGCTGCTCGAGGACATCGAGCGCGCCATGGTCGGCATGCTCGCCCCGGAGTTCGAGGAAGTGGTCACGGGCGAGGCCGAGGTCCGCGAGATCTTCCGTGTGCCCCGCATCGGTGCCATCGCCGGTTGCTACGTGCGTACGGGTGTCATCACCCGCGGTTCGAAGGTGCGCTTCCTGCGCGACGGCTCGATCATCTGGAAGGGTTCCATCCAGTCGCTCAAGCGGTTCAAGGAAGACGCTCGCGAAGTGCGCGAGGGTTTCGAGTGCGGTATCGGTCTCAGCGACTTCCAGGACCTGAAGCCCGGCGACCTCATCGAGACGTTCGAAGAACGCGAAATCGCCCGAGTCTGAGCCCCTCACCGGGCGGATAGGGTCGCGTCATGGCCGATCTCGAGTTCTTCTTCGACGCCGTGTGCCCATGGGCATGGGTCACGTCGAGGTGGGTGAAGGAGGTCGAGCAGTTGCGCGACTACGACGTCGCGTGGCGGTTCATCTCGTTGAAGATGATCAACGAGCACCGCACCGAGGACTGGTACACCCCCAACTACCGCGCCGCGCACATGGCCGGGCTGTACGTGCACCGCGTGGCCGATCAGGCTCGGTTGGATGGCGCTCCTGCTGCCGTCGACGCGCTGTACACGGCCGTGGGCACGGCGTTCCATCCCGATCAGCGACGCGGCGAGATCAACGACGATCCGGTCGGCTTCATGCGCGAGATGCTCGGTACCGCCGGCCTGCCCCTCGAGTGGGCCGACGAAGCGCTGAACGACGAGCACGACCAATACGTGCGCGCCGACACCGACCTCGCGTTCGAGCGCACGGGCAAGGACGTCGGCACCCCCATCATCACCTTCCACCCCGGCACCGACCGGGAGGCCAGTTTCTTCGGCCCCGTCATCTCGGTCATCCCCCGTGGCGACGAGGCGTTGCGCCTGTGGGATGCCGTCGAGGTGATCGCCACCACCACCGGGATGGCCGAGCTGAAGCGCTCCAACCGCGACGCGCTCCGCTTCGACTGACCCCCTCCCGACCAGAAAGGACGTGGTCCTCATGACCAAGCCCCGCCGCACGGCCGCCCCCTCCACCCACCGCTATCCCCGCACCGCGCGACTCAACGAGTCGCTGCGCGAGGTGATCGCCGAGGAGCTCATCCGCATCGACGACGAGCGCCTCGGCCTCGTCGCCATCACCGCCATCGACGTCGACCCCGAGATGAACCGTGCTGTCGTGTTCTACGACTCGCTGGTGGGAGAGGACGGCGACGACGAGATCGGCGCCGCGCTGGCCGAGCACCGGGTGCGCATCCAGAGCGCGGTCGGTCGCCAGGTGCGTGCCAAGAAGACGCCCATTCTGAGCTTCAAGCCCGACGACGCCATCCGCGCCGCCGAGCGCATCGAGCGCGTGCTGCGCGACAAGGACACGTTGCCCGAGCGTCCGGCCGATCCCGAGCTCGACGCCGACGCCGATGGCACGGCGTAGGCCGCCCACCGTCCACGGCCTCGCCGTGGTCGACAAGCCGGCCGGCGTCACCAGCCACGACGTCGTGGGCATGCTCCGTCGTCGCCTCGGCGAGCGGCGTGTCGGTCACGCCGGCACGCTCGACCCCGACGCCACCGGTGTGTTGCTGGTGGGCGTCGGCAACTGCACCCGGTTGCTGCGGTTCCTCACCGACCTGGGCAAGACCTACCGTGGCCAGGTGCGTTTCGGTAGCACCACCGACTCGCTCGACTCGACGGGCGTCACCACCGGCGTGTTCGACATGTCGGGCCTCACCGATGCCCAGGTGCACACGGCCGTGGCCGAGCACCTCACCGGCCCCATCCTGCAGATTCCACCGATGGTGAGCGCAGTGAAGGTCGACGGCAAGCGGCTGCACGAACTGGCCCGCGAGGGCGTGGAGATCGAACGCGAGCCGCGCCCGGTGACGGTGTACCGGTTCGACGTGGAGCCGACGGCCGACCCGCTGGTGTACGACATCGAGGTGCACTGCTCGAAGGGCACCTACATCCGCACGTTGGCCGACGATCTCGGCCGGCTGTGCGGCGGTGGGGCACACCTGCACGGCCTGCGGCGTGTGGCGGTGGGCGGGTTCACGGTGGAGGAGGCGGCATCGCCCGACACGGTCGAACTGCGGTCGCTCCCCGAGGCGATGCGCGATTACCCGCACGTCCAGGTCGACGCGGCCATTGCGGCGCTGGTGGGCAACGGCCGAGCGCTCGACCGCGAGCCGCACGGGTTCGTCGGTGACGGGCCGTGGGCGGTGCTCGGCCCTGATGGTGATCTGCTCGCGATGTACGAGGCCCACGAGGGTCGCGCGAAGCCGGCCGTGGTGCTGCCCGGTCCTCCTGCGACTTGAGGGCCGACTCGCGTTGCCCCGATGGTCGTACGACCTGGGCCGAATGACCTATCACTAACTCAGTTGTTGTTCAACCCTTGCTCACCAGGGTGGACAAATGGGCCACGGATTCGCACAATGCGTGACGTCCGGCCACGACGGGAGGCCGGATAGCGGGATCGGCGGATCATCGCAGCATGCAGTGTGACCCCGGTCGGGAGCCCGGCCACGCTGCGTGGTGAGATGATCCGCCCAGCCGCTCTTCTTCGACGAGAGGTAATGAGCGTGAATCATCGAGCCCAACGGACACGGCGGACCGTGTCGGTGCTCCTCGCCAGCGGAATGGCCATCAGCGGCCTTGCGCTCGGCGTGGCCCAGCCGGCAGCCGCAGTGGTGCCGGACATCATCAACGAGCCGCCGGTCGCCCCGGTGATCCTCACCGCCTTCCCCTCGCGTGACTTCGTGTCCGGCGAGGGTTTCGGCGTCGACTCGCTGGTCGACGTCGAGATCTGGCGCAACGGCGTGCTCGCCGGCTTCGCCAACGACATCCAGCCCACCGACGTGCCGGCCACGCCGGGCTTCGACGGGTTCGTGGAAGTGAACCACCCGGGCGCTGCCTGCTGGGACACCACCACCCCCAACCTCCAGGCGGGCGACCAGGTGCGCTTCGTCGAGAAGCTGGCGGCACCGCTGCCCGGCCTCGACGGCATCCTCGGCACCGCCGACGACGTGCAGAACGTGGCGCAGCAGACCACGGTGGCCGACATCGGCATCACCGACGCGCCCGGCCTCGTGAACGCGGTCACGGTCGTGTCGGCCGACACCGTGCAGGTGCGCGGCACGCTGGCACGCAACGTCGACATCAACGACCTCGCCCATGAGTTCATCGCCAGCTCGGGTGACCCGTTCAACCTGTCGGGCACCCGCATCATCTCGGCCGACACCACCGGCACCACCGAGGGTGTGCTGGCGCTCGACCCCACCGACCCCAACGACACCACGTGGGTCGCCACCTACACCGGCCTCGATGCGCACGACGTGCAGCACGTGCTGAACGTGGCGGCGAACAACATCGCGTGGGGCCCCCTCGCGGCGCCGACCCACGGCACCATCGTGGAGTTCGGTGAGCTCGACGGCCCGCAGTCGCCGTGCACCTCGCCGAAGGCCGGCCCGCAGGCCGATGCCTCGACGGGTCGCGTGCTGTTCCCGGCCACCGACGTCGCAGCCACCTCGGCCACGTCGACCATCACCATCTCCAACGACGGCGTGGGTCCGCTCTCCGACCTCCAGGTCACCAGTGTCTCGGCCGCCGGCGCCTTCGCCGTGACCGCCGAGACCTGCACGGCCGCCCCGGTCGCGCC
>SXKB01000312.1 GCA_005778215.1 Actinomycetota bacterium
CTGCCGATGGAGCAGTACCTGCGCACGGTGATCGCGATGGAGATGTCGCCCGGTTGGGCCGACGACGGCGGTGGGCGTGGCGCACAGGCATTGCAGGCGCAGGCCGTGGCCGCCCGCAGCTACGCGCTGGCGTACAAGTGGTACCCCTACGCCGAGGTCTGCGACATGGTGTGCCAGTCGTACTTCGGTGTGGCGTTCCGCACGGCCACCGGCACACTGCGCCAGGTGGAGTCGGCGCCCACCGACGCCGCCGTGGCCGCAACCGCCGGCGTGGTGCGTCGTGTCGGCAGCACCTCGGGGGCCATCGCACTGACGATGTTCTCGGCGTCGAACGGCGGCCACACGGCGCCGGGTACGAGTGCCCTGATGCCGTTCCCGGCGGTGCCCGACGAGGGCGACGACACCGCGCTGAATCCGAACCACGACTGGTCGGTCACCCTGCCCGGCAGCGCCATCGCCGCTCGATATCCCGCCATCGGCACCTTCACCGGTCTCACGGTGACGGCCCGGAACGGGTACGGCGAGTGGGGCGGCCGGGTCACCACCCTGCGCGTGGTGGGCACCTCGGGGTTCGTCGACGTCACGGGTGCGGCGTTCCGCACCGCGATGGGTCTGAAGGACACGTGGTTCAACGTGCGCGGTGCGGCCGTGCCGCCCCCCAGCGATCCGTGCGCCGGTC
Organism: Actinomycetota bacterium; assembly: GCA_005778215.1. Lineage (GTDB taxonomy): Bacteria > Actinomycetota > Acidimicrobiia > Acidimicrobiales > Ilumatobacteraceae > UBA668. The sequence goes on from SXKB01000312.1 coordinate 680, forward strand.
GCCTCGCGCCGGCGGTGACGGGCTCGATGCCGGCACCCACCGGGGCACGCTTCACGAGCATCACGCCCTTGCGGCTGGTCGACACGCGGAACGGCACCGGGACGGCGAAGCTGCCCCTCGGCGCCGGTTGCACCCTGGTGGTGGATCCGAACCTCGACCCGTCGGTCACTGCGGTGGCCGTGAACCTGACCTCGGTGAAGCCGTTGAAGAGCGGCTCGGTGACGGCGTACGCGTGCGGAGTGAACCGTCCACAGGCGTCGGCCGTGCAGGCAGTGGCCGGCCGGGTGGTGGCGGGCACCGCCATCGTGCCGCTGGGCGCCGACGGCACGTTCTGCGTGTACACCGCGAACGCCACCGAACTGCTGGTCGACCTGTTCGGCAGCTACGCGCCGACGAACGGCGTGAAGTTCCAGCCGGTTGCTGCGGCGCGGCTGTACGACTCGCGCAACCGCACCACGCCACTGCCCGCCGGCACCACGTTGCGGGTGAAGGTGGCGGGCACCGCCGCCGTGCCGGTGGGAGCGACGGCCGCTGCCCTCACGGTGCACGCCACCGGGGCGCTGGCCGACGGTCACCTGACCGTGTACCCCTGCACGGCCACCCGGCCGGGGGTGTCGTCGTTGAACGCGACGAAGGGCATCGGCATCACCAACCATGTCGAGGTGGGGCTCAGCGCCGCCGGCGAGGTGTGCGTGTACCTGGCCACCGGCATGCACGTCACGGTCGACGTGAGTGGGTGGTACGGCGCGGCCGCCACGACGCAGTACTTCGCGGTGCAGCCGGTGCGTGTCGTGGACACCCGCAATGGCACGGGCCTGGTGGGTGGGTTCGCCGCAGGCGCCAACCGGGCGGTCGTGCTGGCCGGCGTGGCCGGGTTGCCGACCGCGGCGACGCTGAAGTCGGTGATGGCCCAGGTCACCGCCGTGGGGCCGGCGTCGGCCGGGTACCTCACCGTGCACCCGTGCCTGGCCACCGTGCCCAGTGTGTCGATGGTGCGCTTCACCACGGGCGCGAATGCGGCCACCAGCGTCGCCGGGATCGACGACGCCAGTGGCCGGTGGTGCATTGCCGCGAGCACGGCGACCCATGTGCTGGTCGACGTGAACGGCTGGTTCGCCTGACGCGACCGCCGATCAGGCGGCGCGCTGCACGAGGTCGGTGACCTTCGTGGTGAGCTGCTTCGCGAGCTCGGTGGCCTGCTGCACGCCGAGCACGCCGAGGCCGATCGTGGCGTAGGCGCCGTCGCGAACGGCACCGGCCAGGTCGACCTTGGTGAGGTCGATCTTCGGCATGTCGAACTTGGGCAGTTCGAACTTGGGCATGTCGAACTTGGGCATGTCGAACTTGGGCATCTCGAACTTGGGCATCTCGAACTTGGGCAGTTCGATCTTCGGGACGTCGACCTTGGGGAGCTGCGGACGGGTTGCCATGGTGGTGGACCTTTCGGGAAGGGTCCCGGGGGGTGGGACCAGAACGATTGCAGTGTATCGCAGAGTGCTAACTTTTGCAAGCACCCCTGAATCGAGGGTGCCGATGGCCACGGCCCGACCGGGGCTAGCCTTGAGCCTTCGTGGAAGCCGCTGGAACGATCGCCCCGCCCGTCGTGGCCGTCATGGTCGTGCATCAGCCCGGCGACTGGTTCGACGAGGTGCTCGACAGCATCGCTCGCCAGGACTACACCAACCTCCGCCTGTTGTTCCTGGTGGTGGGCGATGCCGGCGAGGTGCCCGAGCGCATTCGCGGCAGGGTGCCGCACGCCTTCGTCCGAGCCGTCGACGGCAACCCCGGCTTCGGCACGGCGGCGAACGAGGTGTTGCGCCTCGTCGAGGGCGACAACGGCTTCTTCTGCTTCCTGCACGACGACGTCGCGCTCGACCCGTCGGCCATCCGCCTCCTGGTGGAGGAGCTCTACCGCTCGAACGCCGGCATCGTGGGGCCGAAACTCGTCGACTGGGACGACCCGTTGGTGCTGCAGCACGTCGGCCTCGGTGTCGACCGGTTCGGCGAGATCGACCCCCTGGTCGAGCCCGGCGAGTACGACCAGGAGCAGCACGATGCCGTGCGCGACGTGTTCGCCGTCCCCACGGCATGCCTGCTCGTGCGGGCCGACCTGTTCCGGGCCATTGGCGGATTCGACCACTCCATCGAGTACCACGGTGACGACGTCGACCTGTGCTGGCGCGCGCACCTCAGTGGCGCGCGAGTGGTGGTGGTGCCCGCTGCGCACGGTCGCCATCGCGAGCGACTGGGTGAGCGGCGGCTCGACCTTCCCGTTGCCGGTCCCAGGGCGCGGAGCCGGATGCGCACGGTGGCCACGCTCACCGGTGCGCGCCGCCTGCCGCTGCTGCTGTTGCAGTTGGTGCTGATGACCGTTGCGCAGGCGCTGTTCCTGGTGGTGCGCGGTCGATTCCGAGAGGCCGGGGCGTCCCTGCTCGCGCTCGTCGGCATGGTGCCGCGTACCCCCGCCTACATCGCTCGCCGGCGGGCGATCGCACCGCTGCGGCACGTGCCCGACACCGAAGTGGCAGGCCTGCAGCTACGGGGCAGCGCACGGCTCACGGCCTATCTGCGTGCTCGCGACAGCCGGCCCGTCGACCCCGAACTCGGCAACGAGCGCCGCTGGCGAGAGAGCGCCGGGAGTGCCCCGGTGATCGCGTGGATCGTCGTGCTGTTGTTGTTCGTCGTCGGCAGCCGCAAGGTCATCGCCGAGGGCGTGCCGCAGTTCGGCGAGTTCCTGCGCTTCCAGCCGAGTCCGCGCGACATGTTCGGCGACTACCTGTCGGGCTGGTCGGGTCACGGTCTCGGGAGCGCCAGCCCCATTCCCACGGCCATCGGCATCACCGCCGTGATGGGTTTCGGCACGTTGTTCCACATGGGGCTGCTGCACACGTTCGCCGTGCTCGGTCTGCTGCTCGCGGGCTACCTGGGTGCGTGGCGCCTCGCCACGATCTTCCCGTCGGTGAAGTCGCGTGTCACCGTGCTCGTCGTGTACGCCGCGGTGCCGCTGCCGGCGCAGCTGTTGTCCGCCGGACGGTGGAGTGCGCTGGTCTGCTACGGCGTGGCGCCGTGGGTGGTGCACCTGCTGCGTCGACTCGCCGGCATCGACACGCGGTGGGTGGATGTCGAGCCCGAGCTCGAGTCGGTGCGCGAGGTGCCCACGCGCAAGCGGGTGCGCATCCTCGCCCAGCTCGTGCTCATCGCCACCATCGCCTTCGCGTTCGCCCCGGCCAGCGGTGTGCTCCTGGTGGCGATGGGGTTGGTGCTCGCGCTGGCGACGCTGGTGAGTGGCGGTTCGTTCCGTGCCGCGGGCGTGATGGCCGGTGGGGCGTTCGCCGCGTTGTTCGGTGCGCTGCTGGTGAACCTGCCGTGGGCGCTCGGCTTCACGGGCAGCGACGGCTGGACCGCCATCGTCGGTGTGCCACCCACCACCTCCCGGTCGCTCGGTGTGCGCACGCTCGCCGAGTTCGGCCTGGGCGGCGTGAAGTTCACCTCGCTCGCCGTTGCGCTGTTCCTGCCGGTGTTCGTCGCACCCCTCGTGTCCCGCTCGTGGCGCTTCGCCTGGGCGGTGCGTGGTGCGGCACTCGTCACCGTGTTCGGCATCGTCGCCATCCTCGACGACCGTGCGGCCCTGCCCTTCCGCATGCCCGAGCCCGGTGTGTTGCTGGCGCCGGTGGCCGTCGGCATCGCCATCGCCGCAGGCTGCGTGGTCGCCGCGTTCGACGTCGACGTGCTGGCCGGCTCGTTCGGCTGGCGTCAACCGCTCGCCGTGCTGGCCATGGTCGCCATGGGCATCGGTGTCGTCCCGGGCATCGTCGCCACGGCCGACGGTCGCTGGCACATGCCCAGCCGCACCCTGTCCACCGTGCTGGCCCAGTTCCCCACCGATCCGCCCGAGGGCGACTATCGCATCCTGTGGTTGGGCGACCCCAACGCGATGCCCGTGGCATCGTGGACCTACCAGCCGGGGGTGGGCTACGCCATCACCGACGACGGCCCGCTGTGGCTCGACGAACGCTACGCCGGCTCGCCCAGTGACGTCGAGCGCGATGTGGCCGAGGCCATCCGACAGATGGCCGGGGGCTACACGCTGCGTGGCGGCCGCCTGCTCGCGCAGTACGGCATCCGGTTCATCATCGTGCCGCTGGCCGACGGCTTCAACGGCACCATCAGTGCGCCGCTCCCGGCACCGGCCGGGCTCGACGACGTGCTCGACGACCAGCTCGACCTGGCGTCGCCGCTCACGCGGCCGCCGAACTACCTGGTCTACGAGAACACCGCGTACACGCCCACGCGAGCCACGCTCACCCCGTTCGGCGCGCAGGCCAGCAACGAGGCCGGCGGGGAGGCCGTGGCACAGGCCGACCTGCGCGGCTCGGTGCCGTGGGCGGTCGGAGCACCCGACCGCGGTGACGCCACGGGTGAGCTGCCCGCCGGCACGCTGCACGTCGGCGTGCCGTTCGACCTCGACTGGCGGCTCACCGTCGGCGGCGTCGAGGTGCCCGGCCGCCGCGCGTTCGGTTCCACGTTGGCGTTCGACGCGCCCACCGCCGGCACTGCGACGCTGTCGTACGACACGGGGTGGCTGCGGCCGCTCACGGTGGCCCTGCAGATCGTCGCGATCATCGCGCTGCTGTTCGCTGCCAGCCGAGTGCGTTCGAACTACCTGCCGCGTCGCCGTCTGGCGCGCCTGGCCGATGCCTCTCCGGTGGCCGATCTCACGTCGCCGTTCGACCCGCCGGTGGTGCCACCTGCGGCCGCCCCCGAGGACGATCCCAACACGCTGCACTTCATCGACGACCAGCCGAAGGAAGGCGACCTGTGAACCGTCGTCTGCCGGCCATCGTCGCGTTCGTGGTGCTGCCGCTCGTGCTGCTCGCGTTGTTCCCGCTCGGGGTGTTCTCCACCACGCCGCCGCCCACCGTGCCCACCTTCGCGGCGCTCGGCCAGCCGACATTGCCGTTCGTGCCGACGGCGTCCTTCATCAACTCCACCTGGTTCTGTGGTGGCGTGCCCAACACCGGCGAGGCGGTCGGCGGCAGCGTCACCGTGGCCAACCCCACGGATGCTCCGTTGCAGGGCCGCATCACCGTGTACAGCAGCACCGAGGGTGCCGGCACGGCCGAGGAGTCGTTCGCCGTGCCGCCTCGCGACGCGCAGCGCATCGTGCTGGCCGACGTGCTGCCCGATGGCGACTACCTGTCGGCCATGGTCGAGATCGCGGGCGGCGGCGGGTTCGTGGAGCAGCGGGCCGACACGCCCGACGGCAACGCAGTGAGCCCGTGCTCCAACAGCACGTCGAGCACGTGGTACTTCGCCGACAACTACACGCTGAACGGCAGCCAGGAAGACCTGATCATCACCAACCCGTTCCCCGACGACGCGATCCTCGACTTCACGTTCGCCAGCAACGACGGCACCCGCAACCCGCAGAACCTGCAGGGTTTCCCCGTGCCGGGCAACTCGGTCGTGGTGGTGTCGGAGGCCAACATGCCCAAGGACGAGGCCATCCTGGCCGTCACCGTGGCAGCCAGCCGTGGGCGCGTGGTGGTGGCTCGTGCACAGCAGTACCTCGGTGAACGGTCGGGCTACTCGCTCACGCTCGGGTCGCCGTCGCTCTCGAGCGAGTGGTGGTTCGCCGATGGCGAGGCCGGCCCCGACGTCACGTTCGAGCGGTACAGCATCTACAACCCCACCGAGAACGACGTCACCGTCACGGCCGACTTCTGGGGTATCACCGATCCCGAGTTCGTGGGCTACAGCACCTACACGGTGCCGGCCGGCAACGTGATCTCGTTCACCACCGCCGAGTTCGAGGGTCTGCCCGAAGGCCGCCACGGGATGACGTTCGCCACCGAGGGCGACGCCGCCATCGTGGTCGAGCGCGGTATCACCCGCCGCGCCGGCGACACCGGGTTCGCCACCACGGTCGTGTTCGGCGCGCCGCTGGTGTTCACCGGGTACAACCGGTGGAGCATGGCCATCGGCACCGACCTCGCGGTCGACAACGTGCTGGCCGTGATGAACCTCGACTTCCTCGACGGCACGGTCACGGTGAAGGCGCTCGGCCCCGGTGGCGAGGTGGCCATCCCGGGCCTCGAGGCCGTGCCGCTGCCCAAGTCGGGGGTCATCGCCATCGCCATCCCCGACGAGGCCGCCGCACTCGGCGTGCCGCTCATCGTCGAGAGCACCCAACGCATCGTGGTCGAGCGGCTGCTCCCGCGCGGTGGCGAGCTGCGTGGCCGCAGCGGTTCGCTGGCCATGCCGGGCTGAACCATGACCCAGGTGCTCATCGCCCTCGCCGTGGTGGTCGTCGCCGTCGCCGTGGGATTGGTGCTGCGTCGTCGTCAGGCGGTGGCGGCGCCCACGCAGCCGTCGTTGGCCGTGCCGGCGCAACTCGACCGTGCCGACTTCCCTCAGGCCACCACGCCGTGGGTGGTGGTGGTGTTCTCGTCGGCCACGTGCCACACCTGTGGCGATGCGGTGCGCAAGGCCGGCGTGCTGGCCTCGAAGGAGGTGTCGGTGGTGGAGGTGGAGTTCGGTGCCGCCGCCGCGCTGCACCGCAAGTACGACATCCAGGCGGTGCCCATCATCGCCGTCGCCGACCAGCAGGGCGTCGTGCACCGTGGCTTCGCCGGGCCGGTCACCGCCACCGATCTGTGGGCCGCCGTCGCCGACGCACGCGACCCTGGGAGCTCACCCGAGCCCGAGCTGGGGCACCACGACCACCCAGCTGACTAGCGTCGGCGCATGACCGAACTCGCCCCGGACCCCGAACTGCTGGCCGACGCCGACGAGGCGGCCGTGCTGCACTCGTTCCTCGAGTACTACCGCAGCGTGTTCATCCGCAAGGTGGAGGGAATCGACGAGACCCAGGCGCGGTTGACGCTGCCGCCGTCGGAACTCACCCTGCTGGGGTTGGTGCGGCACATGGCGGAGGTGGAACGCGGCTGGTTCCGTCGGCGGTTCGCCGACCAGGAGGCACCGTTCCTGTACTGCGGAGAGGCCGCCGACGGCGGTGACCCCGACGGCGACTTCCACCCGTCGGCCACCGACACGCTGGCCGACGCACTCGCAGTGCTGCAGGTCGAGATCGAGTTCGCGCGCAGCGTCAGCGCCGGCGTGGCGATGGACACGCTCGCCGCGGCCGATCCGCCGTGGCAGCGCATCCCGGGCTGGCGTCCGGCGCTGCGCTGGATCCTGGTGCACATGGTGGAGGAGTACGCGCGGCACTGCGGCCATGCGGATCTCCTGCGCCAGGCGGTGGACGGCGCCACCGGCGACTGATCAGTCGGCCAACGAGGTCTGGTTCTCGGCGCTCGGGGTGTCGCCCAGGCTGGCGTGCACCAGGTGCGCCACTTCGGCACCGTCGATGGTCTCGCGGTCGAGCAGGGCCTCGGCCACGGCATCGAGTGCGACGCGGTACTTCAGCAACAGTTCGTGTGCACGCTGTTCCTGCTCGTGCAGGATGCGGGCGATCTCGCTGTCGATCACCTTCGCGGTGTCGTCGCTGTACTCGCGGCCCTGGGTCATCAGATCCTCGCCGAGGAACACCTGCTGGTGACCGCTCCACGCCATCGGGCCGACGGCCTCGCTCATGCCCCACTCGCGCACCATGCGGCGGGCGATGCTGGTGGCCTGCTCGAGGTCGTTCGCGGCGCCCGAGTTGAGGTGACCGAACACGATCTTCTCGGCGACGCGGCCGCCCATGGCGCGGCAGATGACGTCCTCGAAGTACTCCTTCGAGTAGGTGTGCCGCTCCTCGGGAAGGCTCCAGGTGACACCCAGTGCCATACCGCGGGGGAGGATGGTGACCTTGTGCAGAGGGTCGGCGTGCGGCAGCACCACCGTGAGGATGGCGTGGCCACCCTCGTGGATGGCGGTGGCGCGACGCTCTTCGCCGGTGAGCACCAGGCTCTCGCGGCGGGCGCCCATCACCACGCGGTCACGTGCGTTCTCGAAGTCGATGCGCTCGACCTGCTTGCTGCCACGGCGCACGGCGAACAGTGCCGCCTCGTTGACCAGGGTCGCCAGGTCGGCGCCGCTCATGCCGGGCGTGGCCTTCGACATCACCTCGAGGTCGACGTCGGGGCCC
>SXKB01000313.1 GCA_005778215.1 Actinomycetota bacterium
GCGGCCCACAGTGCCGCCTGAGTGCGGTCGGCCACACCGAGGGTCTGGAAGATCTTCGTCAGGTGGGCCTTCACGGTGCGCTCGGAGATGCCGAGCTGGCGGCCGATCTGCTTGTTGGCGAGGCCGGACTGCACGAGCCGCAGCACTTCCTCCTCACGGTCGGTGAGCACCCCGCGCGCCGTGGGCGCATTGCGCTTCACGTCGAGCAGCACGCGCGCGACCTGCGGGTCGATGGGCGCCCCACCGCGGTGCACGGCGTCGATGGCGGCCAGGATCTGCTCGGGATCGGCGTGCTTCAGCACGTAGCCCTCGGCGCCGGCATCGAGGGCGGCCAACACCCGCTGATGCTCGGAGAACGACGAGAGGATGACGATCTTCGCCTCGGGGTGGGCCGCCGAGATGCGCTGCGTGGCCTCCACGCCGTCCATCTCGGGCATCGACAGATCCATCAGCACCACGTCGGGACGCAACGCCGCCACCATCTCGATGGCCTCACGACCGTCGCCGGCCGCGCCGACGAGCTCGAACTCGGCCGTGGTGGCCAGCAGTTGCGCCAGGCCGTTGCGCACGATGACGTGGTCGTCGACCACGAGCACTCTGATGGGTTGGGTCATCGGCCGACGCGCACTTCCACTCGTGTGCCCACACCGGGCAGGGATCGAATCTGGATGGCACCACCGGCATCGTGCACGAGACCGGCGAGGCTGCGCAGACCGACGTGACCGCGCTTGGCCCGGTTGGCCAACGTGTCGAGGTCGAATCCCACGCCGTCGTCCTGGATGACCAGGATGCCGGTGTCGCCATCGACCGCCACGGTGACCGCCACCTCGGTGGCGTGGGCGTGCGCCGCCACGTTGCGAAGGGTCTCCTGCGCGCTGCGGTAGAGCAGGCTCACCACCTCGCGCGACAGCCCCGCCGCTCGCGGATCGACATCGAGGCGAGTGGCAACGCCGCGGTTGTGGACGGCACCGAGCAGGTCGGCGAGCGCACTCTGCAGACCTTCCTGGTAGAGGTTCGGCGGGTAGATGTCGACGAGCATCGAGCGCAGCGACTTCACGGTCTCACGGATCTTGGTGCCGGCATCGACCATGGTCTCCCGGGTGATGGGGTCGTCGGTGCTGCGCGCGCCGGCCGTGAGCGACATCGACACTCCCGTGAGGTCCTGCACGGCACCATCGTGCAGGTCGCTCGCGATGCGCCGGCGCTCGGCGTCGGACGAGTCGATCGCATGCTGCAACAGTCGCTCACGCTGCTGCTGGCCGGCACGCAGGCGCCGCGCCAGCGAGATGGCGAACGGGATCTGCACGAGCGCCAGGATGAGCAACGCACCGACGGCGATGGGCGCGAACTGGCGCCACAGGTCGCGACCCACGTCGCGCACGTCGTCGTAGCGGAAGTAGGTCTCGAACAGCACAGGGGTCTGACTCTCGGGCGTGCGGATACCGCGGTACACCTCGAGCAGTCGCTCCTCGGTCTCGAGGGTGTTCTCCTCCTTGGAGAGGTCGCTGATCTCGGCGTCGACGTCGACCTCGCCGTTGAGCACCTCGAGTTCTTCCTCGCCCATCGGGAAGGCCTGGCCGATGAGGAGCGGCTCGTTGGAGTAGATGATCGTGCCGTCGCCGGTGTGGATCTTCACCTTGATGAGCGAACTGCGCAGGATGTACTGCCGCACGAACGCGTCCATCGCCGCGATGGCGTCAGGGTCGCCCTCGAGCAACTCCTCCTGGAGCGCCTGCTCCTCCACCAGCAACGCGGAGGCGTAACTGACGCGCTTGGCGTCGTCGATGCCGAGCTTGGTGCCGATGCGCACGCTGGCGATGGCGGTGACGACGATGGCGGCCGCCAGCACCGGCAACCCCGCCAGTGCGAACCGCACGACGAGGCGGCGCACCGAGACCGGCGCCTGGGCGGTGGCGCTGACGCTGCTGCGGCGCTGCTGCGGCGCGCCGAGATCGAACGGCGCCGCCGATGCGAGCAGGTCGGACGATGCTGCGTCGGCCTGAGTGGTCTCAGGGAAGAGGGTCATGACGGTCGCCACCACGGCCGGAACCGGTGCCCCCGCCCGAGGTGGTGACGGGGATCGTATCGCCCGTTGCGTCACTGGTGGTCGGCGCGTCACTGGTGGTGGGTGCCGAGGTCGACGGATCGCTCGACGTGGACGGCGACGAGGACGACGGAGACGACGGGGACGACGTGCTGCTGGTACCACCGTGGTCGTCGGTGGTGCTCGGCGCCGGCATCGACGTGCGCGGCGCGGTGGCCACCGGCCCCTGGTTGGATCCGTTGCTGCGCCCACTGCCGGACGCATCGTCGGAGGCGGAGGTGGTGACCTCGTCGCTCGACGTCGGGAGGACGGACGTCGCCGTGGTGGTGACGTCGTCGGTGACCTGCGGACCGTCGACGGAGTTGATGCTCGACGTGGCACCCAACGACGGGGACGTGTCCTCGCTGCGGCGCGGCTCCCAGAGCGCGGGCGCGGACGACTCGCCGAGTTGCGGGAACACCACGTCGCGCACCGCGAACGCACTGCCGGCGCACACGGCGAGCGTGAGGGTCCAGGCGACGGGCATGGTGAGGCGGCGGGCGACGCGGGCGGTGCCCGACCACGCGGCCGACCAACTGGAGGTCACCGCCGCCGCACCCGTCGACTCCGGCGCCCTGGCTGCGCGGGAGAGAGCACCAGGGCCGCCGGATGCCGACGGGAGATCGTGGCGCGCCGTGGGGGGAGTGGGCCCGCTGTTCACCCGACCATCGTCACCTGCGTCGCGGTCGCCTCGGAAGTGGACATTGGTACTAGTACCGCGAACACGCAACGTGCCTGGTCACGCACCCTGCGTGGAGCCGGACAGCGTGGCGACGGCCTCGTCGCGCAACTGCCGTTTGAACACCTTGCCCGAGCCCGTGCGCGGCAGCGGTGCGGGGTGCACGAAGAGATGACGAGGCACCTCGTACTTCGCCAGGTGCGCGTCGAGGAAGGCACGCAGCTCGGCGAGGTCGAGGCGATCGGTGCCGTGCAACGTCGCCGCCACCTCCTCCCCCAGGCGCTCGTCGGGCACGGCGTACACCGCGGCCTCCAGCACCTCGGGATGCGCCAACAACGCGGCCTCCACCTGCCCACAGCCGATGTTCTCACCGCCGCGGATGATCAGATCCTTGATGCGATCGACGATGAACAGGAACCCGTCGTCGTCGAGGTAGGCCACATCGCCGGTGCGGAACCATCCGCCGTCGACGAACGAGTCGGCCGTGGCATCGGGCCGGTTCCAGTACTCCACGAACATCGACGTGCCGCGGATCTGCAGCTCACCACGCGCACCGGCCGGCAGCACGGTGCCGTCGTCGTCGACCACACGCAACTCGAGCAGTTCGAGACACCGCCCGGAACTCATCGGCCGTGCCAGGTACTCGCTGCCGTTGATGATGGTGCCCACGGCGTTCGTCTCGGTCATCCCCCACCCGGTGCCCGGGCTGGCGTTGCGGAACGACGCGTCGATCTGCCGCACCTGCTCGGGTGCTCGGGCAGCGCCACCCCCGCCCACGCTGGCGAGCGACGACAGGTCGCGGTCGGTGCGCTTCGCCTCGCGCACGAGGTCGCCGGTGATGGCCGGTGGGCCGCTGAACGCAGTGACACGTTCGCGTTCGATGAGCTCGGCAGCCACGACCGGGTCCCACTTGCGCATGCACACCAGGCGACGCTGCGCGCGGTACGACGCCAGGTACACGGCGTGCATGCCGAGCACGTGGAACATCGGCACCGCCAACAGCGCCGTGGGCTGCGACGACGCGCCGCCGGCCGGTACGCCCGCGCGCAGCGCCTGCTGCCGCGCCTCGAGCTCCCACATCAACAGTGCCGACACCACGTTGCGATGGGTGGACACCACACCCTTCGGACGACCCGTCGAGCCCGAGGTGTACAGGATGATCGCCGGATCGTCGGCCGCCGGCGCCTGGTCGGGCATCGCCCTTCCGTCGAGCGTGGCGATCCGCCGGTCGAGATCGTCGTCCCTGCCCGTGCGCACGGGCACCACGGTCACCGACCCGGCCGTCGACAGCTCGCCGGCCATGTCGGCGCGCTCGGCATCGGCGAACAGCACGGTGGCCCCGGAGTCGACCAGCCCGTACTCCATCTCGTCAGCCGTCCACAGCGAGTTCATCGCCACCACCACCGCACCCACGGACGTGGCGGCGCAGCACGCCAGCATCCACTCGGGATAGTTGCGCATCGAGATCGCCACGCGGTCACCGCGTGTGACCCCGAGGTCGTGCACGAGGTGGTGGCCGATGGCCGACGCCCGCGACCACGCCTCGCGGAACGTGAGCCGTTCGTCCTCGAACACCAGGAACGGCTGATCGGTGCACGTGGAGGTGAACAGATCGCGCAGCGTCGGCGGCGCGTGCACGAAGACCCGCTCGCGCCCTCGCGCCGTGTTCGCAGTCGCGATCTCGTACGGCTGCCCTGCTCCTGTGAGCACGGCGATCGCCTCGTCGCGCGTCAGCGCGGTCTCGGTCATGTGCACCGCCTTCCTGTGTCCCCGCCAGGGACCTTACCCACGGCGACGGGTCGCGACGAGGAGCGCGAACCTGCTCGGAGCGCGCCGCCGGCGCAGGCGGTTGCGCCACGGGCGCCACGCCCACCGCCAGCCGTACCACACCCGGTGCGTGGCCCACTCGAGGCCCAGCGACTCACCGACCTCGCGGAGCCGCGCTGAGGTGAGGAAGCCGATCGACGGCACATGGTCGCTGCGGGTGCCGAACCGTCGGGCGAAGTCGTCGGCTCGTTCGGCCACCATGGCGGCACCGTCCGCCTCATGGCGATGGATCGGTGAGTCCATCACCACGATCCGACCGCCCGCAGCGAGCACGCGCAGCGCCTCGGTCATCGTGACCGCGAGGTCGGTGCTGTAGTGCAGGCTCGCGTTGAACACCACCAGGTCCACCGACGCGTCGGCCACCGGCAGCGCATCCATCTCTGCCTGACGACACGGGAAGTGACGCTCGAAGTGCCGCGCTGCGCCGAGCCCGTCATGCTCGTCGATACTGAGGTCGCGCATCCGCCACTGGTCGTGCAGCGGATGGGCAGCCGGTACGTCGGGCAGCGCTCGGTAGTGGGCCGGGTCGTCGGTGGCACGGCCCTCGGCATGACGAATGGCCGTGTCGTCGCGCAGGAGCGCCGCGAAGTGCTCCTCGCGCTCGGCCGCGAGGAACCGGCCGATGCCATCGGTCTCGGGCCACGAGGCGGGGCAGGCGGCGGCGACGTGATGGGCGCATGTTCGCGCACGGGTGGTGGCAGCAGCACCAGGCTCGCGGTGTGGTCGGCGCACTACGGTGCGCTGCGATGTCGTTCCAGTTCGCCACCCGCACCAAGGGGCTCCGCTCCTCGGCCATCCGCGACCTGCTCAAGGTCACCGAGATGCCGAACATGCTCTCGCTCGCGGGCGGCCTGCCCACACCCGACAGCTTCCCCCTCCCCGATCTGCGTCGCGAGGCCGACCGCCTGCTCGGCGAGTACGGCCCGAGGGTGGTGCAGTACTCGGCCACCGACGGTGTCGTCGAGTTGCGCACCTGGATCGCCGCGCACTACTCGGTCGAACTCGGTCGCCCCGTGTCGGTCGACGGCGAGATCATCGTCACCCACGGTTCGCAGCAGGCGCTCGACCTGCTCGCCAAGGTGCTGGTCGATCCGGGCGACGTGGTGATGAGCGAGTCGCCCGCCTATCTCGGCGCCGTGCAGGCGCTGGAGCTGTTCGAACCACGGTTCGAGGTCGTGCCCGGCGACGAGCACGGCATGTGCGTGGAGTTGTTGGCCGAGCGGCTCGCCGCCGGGCTGCGGCCGAAGCTGGTGTACGTGGTGCCGAACTTCCACAACCCGTCGGGCGCCACCATGTCGCTCGAGCGCCGGCGCCTGCTCGCGCAGTTGGCCGACGAGTACGAACTGCTCATCGTGGAGGACGATCCGTACGGCGCCATTCGTTTCGCCGGCGAGCCCCTGCCGCCGGTGGCGTCGTTCACGACACGAGTGGTGCACCTCAGCACGTTCTCGAAGATCGTCGCGCCAGGGTTCCGCGTCGGCTGGATGATCGGTCCGCCCGAGGTGATGGCCATGGTGGCCCGCGCCAAGCAGGCCGCCGACCTCCACACCGCCACCTTTCCGCAGATGCTGCTCGCCAACATCGTGTCGCAGGCCGGATGGCTCGACGCGCAGAAGGCGCGCATCGTGCCGATGTACCGCGAACGTTGCGTCGCGCTGGCCGATGCGATCGACGACCGCATCGGCGACCGCATTCGCTTCCACCGTCCCGAGGGCGGCATGTTCCTGTGGACCGAGTTCCGCGACGTGCCCGACACCAAGGTGCTCCTGCAGCACGCGGTGGAGGCCGGTGTGGCGTTCGTGCCCGGCAACGCGTTCACCATCGACCAGGCACCCGACTCGAAGGCCCGGTTCAGCTACTCCACGCTGGCCCCCGACCAGTTGGTCGAGGCCGTCGCACGACTGACCCGAGCGCTCGACGCCTTCGACGCCGGCCGCTGACCGTCAGCCTGCCGGCGCTGTCATCGGCGGGAGCACGCGTTCGGCGTCGATGCCCAGCCGGGCGAACACGGGGACAGCCGACCGCTCGAACCGCTGCGCCTCGTCGCGATCGGTGCCCTCGAGCCGAGCCAGTTCCATCGCAGCGAGCGCCGACTCCCATTCCACGCCGCCCGCGACAGCGGCCTGACGCGCTGCCTCGAGCGCATCTCGAGCGGACTCGAGGCGTCCCAGCCGAGCGAGCGCGACACCTCGCACGCGCCCGGCCAACGCAACCACCGCCGCCCCGCCATCGGCGGCTCGGTCGCCGAGCGCGTCGGCCTCGTCGAGCGCCGCCTGCCATCGGCCGCCGAACAGCAGCACCTCCGCCAGGCGAGCCTTCGACTCGGCGATGTAGGGCGTGTGCCCCACTGCGGCGAAACCCTCGATGGCCTCCCTGAGCAGTTCGGCCCCTTCATCGGTGCGACCTGCGCGACCGACGGCACGCCCGAGGCCGTTCGCCACGGCTGCGACACCGAGTGCGAATCCGCTGGCGCGCCAGATGCGACGGCTCTCGCGCAGGTAGGTCTCGGCCTCCTCGAACCGTCCCTGGTCGACCAGGACATCGGCCAGGTTGTGGCCGGCCTGCGCAACGCTCACCACGTCACCGCCACGCTGGTAGGCCGCCCGCGATGCCATGAACGACTCGGTGGCCTCCTTCCAGCGACCTGCCGACAACTGGTCCACTCCACGGTTGATGAGCACCGCACCGAGGCCGATGTAGTCCCCGAGTTCCTCGAAGATGGGCAGTGCCATCGATCGGTAGCGATCGGCGTCGGCGTCACCGAGCTCACCGAGCGCCCACTCGAGCAGGTAGTAGGCGTGGGCTTCCTCCTTGCGGTCGCCCGCCGCGATCGCGTGCGGCAACGCCGCCACGCATCGCCGTGCACCGAGGCGGAACTGTTGACGCCACATGTGCACACCAGCCCAGTCGAGATACAGCTTCGCCCGCTCGCCTTCGGCTTCGATCGTCCGCTCATCGCCCATCGGCTCGAGCAGATGCAGCCCCTTCCGGAACCACGGCTGCGCAGCCGAGTGCTGGCCCAGGCGCTCGCGCAGCTTGCCCTCCTTGCGGCACAGGCGGGCCGACACCAGTGGATCGTTGCTGCGATGTCGGCGCGCGTTGCGCAGCCCGTCGCGGGCCAGGTCGTAGCGGCCGGCGAGCAACGCGACATCGGCGAGATCCTCGTATGCCGCAGCGAGTGTCGCGTCGTCGATCTCACCCTTGGTGGCTCGGGCGTTGTGCAAGGCGCGCTCGAAGAAGCCCGTGGCCTCCACGGTGGCGTACTTCTCGCGGGCTCGTGCGCCGGCGAGGCGGTTGTACTCCCACGCGGATCGATGGTCGCCAGATCCGTCGAAGTGCAACGCGAGCAGGCCGAGCCGGGCGTCGTCGGGTTCACCTGATCGCGGCACGAGCGCGCGGGCGATGCGGAGGTGCAGCTCGCGCCGTCGGCGGAACGGGAGACCGGCATAGGCGACGCGACGCACCAGGTCGTGACTGAAGCGGAGCTCACCCTGATCGGCGACCACGAAGTCGCCCAACCGGTGCCACGTGACCGGCGCAGTGAACGAGCTGCCGAGTGTGCGGTCGAACAGACGGGTGCTGAACCGGTCACCGAGCACCGCCGCGTACCGCAGCAATTCGCGGTCCGACGGGGTGAGGCGGTCGATGCGTGCACCGATCAGGTCCTCCAGCGAGCCGGGGATCGCGTCGAGGGATCCGAGCTCACGACGGGCGTGTGCCAGCTCGAGCAGGAAGAGCGGGTTGCCGTTCGCCCTGGCGCACAGCTCCAACAGGTCGCTCTCGGGGATGCCGGCGTCGTCGGTGACCTCGGCGGCCAGGTGCACGGCGAGCGCCGCGTCGAGCGGGGCGAGTTCGACCACCTCCGACGCGAAGCCGAGCGCGGACGACAGCCCGCGACCGAGCTCGCGCGACGTGAGCAACGTGAACCACCGGGTGTCGTCCACGCCCTCGAGGGCCTTTGCCATCACGTGCGCCGACGCTTCGTCCATCCACATTGCGTCCTCGACCACCAACAGCAATCCTTCGGGGAGTGCCTGCCGCAAAACCGCCGCGACCGCCGTGCGCAACGCCGCGATGCGATAGTCGGCGCCGAGGTCGTCGACGGTTCGGGTCGACGGCACGGCAGCGTCCATCGCCGCACCGATGAGCGGTGCGTACTCCGACCACTCGGGGGCGCGATCGGCCAGCCACCCGACCAACGCCGCGCCGGCATCCTGCGAGGTGAGATCGGGGTCGATGCGCAACGCGCTGCGCAACAGGACGCGTGCCATGAAGAACGGACGGTCCATCGCAAAGGGTTCACAGGTGAGCCGCACCACCCGGGTCTCGCCGGCCCGGTCGAGCAACTCGTGCACCAGGCGACTCTTGCCGATGCCCGGTTCGCCGACGATCTCGACCACCATGCCCGGCCCCTGTGTCGCGGTGACCATCTGGTCGAGCAGGCGGGCGAGTTCGGCCTGCCGACCGAGAAAGGAGGCCTGCGTGGCCACTCTGCCCCGACCCTCGATCCGCCGGCCCACCGTGGACGCGTGCTGAGGGTGACGCTTGCCCTTCACCATGAACGGCTCGAGCGGCGTGACGTCGAACGGTGTGGCCGACTGCTCCAGCGTCACCTGACTGGCCACCATCTCACCGGCGGAGGCCTTGGACATCAACCGGGCCGAGAGGTTCACCGCGTCACCCATCACGGTGTACACCCGACGCCACGAGGCGCCGACCTCGCCGGCGAACACGTGCCCGGTGTTCACCCCCACACGAACCGGCAAGCCGAGATCCGCGTCGAGGATGGCGCGGCCCACGGCGAGCATGCGACCCTCGCCGTCCTCGACCGAGTCGGGTGCGCCGGCGGTGAGGATGAGCTTGATGCCCCCACCGGCCACGTCGGTTGCCAGCAGGCTCACCTCGTGCTCGTCGGCAGCATCGACCACCACGCGCACCACGCGGTCGAGTTGTGTCGCCACGGCCGCGGCACCCTCGGCGCGCAGCACGGCATCGACCCCACCGACATGAACGAAGCACACCGTGGTGCGACGGTGCTCGGCGCCGTGCACGTCGTCGTCGAGCCGACGACGGATGGCGCGCGGCACGAACGGTGCGAGCAGGTCGCCAGGGGCGGGCGGCGCACCGAGCGCGGGCCGCTCGGGCTCACCACTCACCCGGCGCAGCAGCACGCCATCGCCCTTGGGAGCGCCCACCCATCCGGGCGGCAGCAGCGATGCGGTGGCCGCGCTGATGAGGATCTCCCCGGCGTCGGCCGTCGACTCCATGTCGGTGACGGTGGTCGCGTGCTCGCCCAGCACGAACAGTTCGCGCTGGTGCGAGCCGGCGAGCACGAACAGGAACGGGCCGCTGTGCACCCCCATGGAGATGCGCAGCACCACGCGGCCGCGGTCGGTGACGACCGGCCCGCGCGCCTTCAACGCGGCGCGCATGCCGTGCGCAGCGCGGCAGGCCCGCTCGGCGTGGCGTTCGCCTGCGAAGAACAGGAAGAGCGCGTCGCCACCGAACTTGACGAGGTCGCCACCTTCGCGTTGGGCGACGCCGAGCAGTGATTCGAAGGTGCCATTCAGGAGCACCGTGAGTTCTTCTGCTCCGGCTTTTCCGAGTTCGGCGAGCTGTTCCGAAAGTTTCGTGAATCCGGAGATGTCAGCGAACACAAAGGACCCAACTGTCTGCCAGTGTCCAGGCCACTGTGCGTCATTTCTCGCACGGAGTAGCAGCTCAGGCACGAACGGTGTGAGATCCGTCGTCATCGTTCTGAATTATTGCAGAGAACTGTCAGCTCGCCGATTGACGACCAGGGTTCTCTGCCACGATGCTGGCCATCGACGGGAAATCGACATCGGGAGTGGTCTCGCTGTCCGTTCCGCGCTCACGAGTTGAAGGGCTGTGTTCCGAATGAATCGACACCTCAAGGTCGGAAGTGTCCTCGCACTGGTGCTGAGCACCATCGGCGTCACCGTCGCGTCCACCACACCCACCGGTGCGGCATCCGTGACGCCCTCCATCGTGCTCAGCAACATCGAGTGCAGCTCGCTCTCACCGGCCGCCCCACATGGCTACAAGGTGACCCCCGGCGCGATCCCCGGCACCTACGCGCTGCCCAGCTCCGGCGGTGGTACCGCCAGCATCGCCCCCAACGACAACAAGACGTTCAACTGGTCGTCCACCTACCCGCTCGACGCCGTCATCGTCTTCGGCGGCGCCGCTGCGAACGTCTACCGCTACAACAACGTCACCTCCGACACGTCGCTGTCGTCACCGCTCAAGAACGGCAAGCTGCCCGACATCAGCCACGTGTGGTTCTGCCATGACGGCGTCACCCCGGTCACCGTGAGCGCCGGAGCCACCAGCGTGGCCGCGGCCCGTGGCGTGGCGACGAGCGACATCCCCATCTCCGTGCTCGCCATCGACGATCCGGTCGCCCTCGCGCAGGCGTACGAGCAACTGGCGGGCGCCGCCGTCCTCAAGCAGATCGCCGTCCTCAAGCAGATCGCCGTCCTCAAGCAGGTGGCACTGCTGAAGCAGATCGCCGTGTTGAAGGCCGTCGCCGTGCTCAAGCAGGTGGCCGTGTTGAAGGCCGTCGCCTTGCTGAAGCAGGTGGCCGTGCTCAAGCAGATCGACGGCTCTCCGTTCCTCACCCCGCTCTCCTCGCTGAACCTGAACGTGCTCGACAGCGCCGGCAACGTGGTCACGTGGGAACGGGTGCTCGCAGGCACCACGTACGAGGGCTGGCCGTTGCAGAGCGTCACGTTCGCCGACGTCGCCGAACTGCTCGGCACCGCCACGGACACCACCGGCGACGGGATCGTCGACTACCCCGGTGGCCTCGGCCTCATCGCCAACGCCTCGCTGTTCGACCTCGACAGCAGCGGTGCACTCGTGAGCCAGATCAGCCTGTTGTCGATCCTGCTGCTCAGCACGCCGCTCGCCTCGCTGTCCACCGCGGCCGGCCGCACCATCGACTGGTGCGGCCTGTCGGCGCCGTACACCGGCGGTGACTGCCTCGTCGACGACGCCAACGGCAACCTGCGCCCGGACGCCACCCTGTTCGAGCTCGCGCTGTACGGAGTGCCCTCCAGCATCGTGCCGGTGAACGAGATCTCGATGGCCCAGCTGCGCCCTGCGCTCGCCAGTTCGCCGCTCGGCAGCCTCTTGAGCGGCGACCTCGACGGCAACGGGACCGCCGAGACGGCGGTGCGCTGTACCACCGCCAACACCCTCGGCCAGTGCCTCGCCGAGATCATCACGCCCGCCGAGTTCCCCTGGGAGGACATGCCCATTGCGAGCATGGACCTCCAGCGGTTCGCCCTCGGTGAGCGGCTGCCCGTCACGGTGCGGTTCAGCGTGGGCGCCACGGTTCCCACCGCTCGCATCACGCTCCCCACCGGCTTCGTCTACGACGCCGGCGCCGGCACCACCCTGTGCCAGATGGGCACCTGCTCGGCCATCGCGCCCGTGTCGGTGAGCACCACCGATCCGCAGGTGCTCACCTTCGGACCGGCCGGACTGCCGGCCGGTCTGGTCGAACTCCGCCTCACCGCAGCGCCGAAGGGACTGCTGGACGGCGCTCCCGGGCAGCCGGCACGCAACGCCGGACCGGTCCGCCTGCGGCTCACCGCCGGTGCCGCCGTGCAGGACGCCGCCTCGTCGGCGGTCACGGTCACCGATCCATGGGTGGCCGACACCGAGCCCACCGTCGTGCCCGACACCCTCTACTTCGGATCGCTCGCTGGCGGTGCCGTCGACGACTACGACGTCCTGCTCGCCCCCGCGCAGCAAGGTTCGTGGGTGTCAGTGCGACTGAAGGCGCTGTCGGGCGATCTCGACGGCGACCTCGCGCTGTACGCGGCAGCCCCTCCTGCGGCGGTCGGCAGCGCAGCGCTGCTGAAGGCCGTGCCCGTGCCCGGCGCCAGCGCAGAGCCGCTGGCCGATCCGAGCAGCGACGGCGAGACCGATCTCGCCCCGGAGACGTTGCAGGACGTACCCACCACGCCCACCGACCCCGGCTTCCCGTTGCTCCGTGGCGTGTCGGCCAACCGAGGCGACACCGACGAGGTGCAGACGCTGTCGGAGGGCTCGCCCACCGCCAGCACGCGCTATCGCATCAAGGTGAGTGCCTTCGGCACCTCTGCCGGCGACTACACCGTGCGCGTCATCGCGGCGCCGTCGGGCTACGCCTCGTGCCCCGCCACCACGTTCGCCGGCTCCGTCGGCACACCCGTGCCCGTGGGCGGCGTTGCTTCGCCCTCCGGTCTCATCGTCTACAACACCCGAACCACCAGCGGCACCCTGCTCGGCAGCAACACTGCGCTCACCGGCAACACGCTGTTCAATCTCGCACGCGCCAACGGCAGCTGGTTGTTGCCCGTCACGCCGGCCGACAGCGATCTGTGGACCACGGCCAACCCCACCACCAAGTACGACTGCGCACCGGTCGCGGCGAACGCGACGGTGCAGGCCATCAGCGACGCCATTCGTGCGCAGAAGGCCGGCCCGTTGCCCGGCATCTCGTCGATCGTGCTCGTGGGCGGCGACGACGCACTGCCGTTCTACCGCAACGCCGACACCACGACGCTGGCGAACGAGTCGTCGCATGCCGACCAGGTCGGCACCGACAACCCGATCTCGGCCTCGCAGGGCAACCGGTTCTTCATGACGGACGATCCGTACGGCACCCTCGAACCGATCCCGTGGCTCGACCGCACGTTCAGCGTGCCCGACCTCGCCGTGGGCCGACTGGTCGAGACCGACACCGAGATCCAGGGTCAGATCGGGCTGTACCTCGCCAATGACGGCGCCCTCACGGCGTCGACCGCGCTGGTCACCGGCTACGACTTCCTGTCCGACGGCGCTGCAACGACGGTGTCCGCGCTCGCCGACGGTGGGCTGCGCACCAGTGAGCTGATCGATCCCGTCGGCACGGGTGCGTGGACCGCGGAGTCGGTACGTGACGCACTCGCCCTCGACCCCGACGTGGCGGCGATCAACGCCCACTTCTCCCAGTACGAGTTGCTGTCGTCGAAGGGTGACAGCACGGGCGAGTACGACGTGCTCGACGTGGCGCCCGGCGGCACCGGCATCGATCTGCCGACCGGCATTCTCGAGGGTTCCGTCCTGTTCAGCGCCGGCTGCCACGCCGGCATGAGCGTGCCGGACGCCTACGCCACGAACACCACCAAGTACCCGCTGCTGCGGGGCGCCACGGCCGGCATCCCCTACGACTGGGCGCAGGCGTTGTCGCAGCGCCGGTCGGCCGTGTGGGTGGCCAGCTTCGGCTACGGCTACGGCGCGGTCGACGACGTCGCCCTCACCGAGCGCCTGATGGGCCTGTACGCCAAGTATCTCGTGGACCCCACGGTCGCCAATGCCGGCCAGGCACTGGTGAAGGCGAAGCAGGAGTACTTCGCCACCCAGGGCGTGTACGGCTCGTACGACGAGAAGGCGCTGCAGGAGGTCGTGTTCTACGGCATCCCGACGTTCCGTCTCGGCACCACGTCGCCGGCGAGCCCGAGCCTTCAGCTCGCAGCCACCAGCACGGGTGACGCGGCTCCTGCGCCGTTGGCGCCGGTTCCCGGCACCAACGGCATGCCGACGGCTGCCTCGCTCGGCAACCTGACGTTCGACCTCACCGCGCGTCCCAGCGCCGATGGCACCGCCTACACCGTGAACGGCGAGACCCTTGCCGTCAACGGCTACCCGGTGATGCCGAAGACATCGGTCGACGTCACCGTGCCCGGACTGAGCGCACGCGGCGCCGCGATCGAGCGGATGACCACCACGCTGCTCGACGGTGTCCTGCCGCAGATCGCCCGGGCCACGGTCGACAACTCGCTGCTCGAGCCCTCGCGCCGGCCCTCGACGGTGGTCTTCCCCACCGCGTTCCAGTCGATCGGCGGCACCAACGCCACCCAGCGCCTCGTCGTCGTCCCCGGCCAGTTCAGCGACCTCGACGACGCCCCCGGGCAGCATCGTGGTCAGCAGTTGCTGCTGAACAGCGGTGACTTCACCGTCTACTACGCCGACGCCTCGACCGCCGGCGACCTCACCCGCCCCTACATCCAGGAGAGCACCGCATCGATCGGCGCCTCGAACGTGGTGTTGTTCCGGGTGAAGACGACCGACCTGCGCGGCCCGCAGGACACCATCGACCCGACGGGCGTTCGCCGCGTGCTCGTGCAGTACGACGCCTCCACCGCGACGGACCTCGGCCAGCCGAACCCGTGGATCCCCGTCGAGTTGCAGATGGACTCCACGGGCACCTGGGTGGGCGCACTGGTCACCGGCAACACCGCCGGCCGGTATCTCGTGCAGGCATTCGATGGCGCCGGCAACCAGGCCATCAGCCAGTTCAAGGGCGCCTACTACGTCGCCGGCGGCGTGTCGCCGCAGGCCGTGGCCGTGGTCACCGAGGGCACCTTGGCCGACACCGGCTGGTACCGCACCGATCCGGTGGGCGTGAGCCTGTTCGTCGATGGCCGCCCGGCGGTGGGCGACGACGGTTACTCGTACGTGCTGGGCAACAGCGCACCGCAGGCGTACGCCGGCACGTTCGACCCGGGCGAGGGTCCTGTCGACGTGCGCTTCATCGCTCCCGCCGGCAAGCCCACGCCGCCGCCGCTCACCGTGCAGAAGGACACTCGGGCGCCGAGCGCGGCGCTCACCGATCCCGTGAGCCTGGCGCTCATCGGCGAGCCCATCGCCCCGAGCGACTGCTTCGCCACCGATCCCGATCCTGGCTCCACCGTGCCGGGCTGCACCCCACTCGACCCGACCGTGGTCACCGTGGGTTCGGTCACGTACTCGCTCACCAATGCGAACGCCACCGACCTCGCCGGGAACCGTTCGACCACCGTGTCGCAGACCGCCGTCATCGTCGACGCCGTACGCGACGAGAACGGTGCCATCGTCGGCGCCAACGGCGTCACCGTCATCGCCGGTGGCCAGCTGTACGACCAGACCACCATCACGGTCGACGGCGTCGTGCTCACGGGCGTGCTCGACGCACCCAACCGCACCTACTCGGTGTCGTTCAACGACCTCGGCTCCCACACCGTCGTCGTCACCGTGCCGGGCAGCGACCCCTACACCTTCACGGTGTCGGTCGATGACGCCACCGCACCGACGCTCACCCCGCCCGGGGATCTTCCCGAGTTCTTCGAGGCGACGTCGCCGGCCGGTGCGCCCGTCACCTTCACGGTGTCGGTCACCGACAACTACGACAGCGGCCTCGTCGCCACGTGCACCCCGGCGTCGGGCAGCGTGCTGCCGATCGGCACCTCCACCGTCGACTGCTCGGCCACGGACTCCAGTGGCAACACGGGGACGACGCAGTTCAACGTCCTCGTGAAGGACACCACCGCACCGACGCTCGGCGTGCCGGCCGACATCACCCAGGAACTCGCCGTCGCCGCGGGCAACGTGGTCACGTTCACCACCACCGCCACCGATGCCGTCGATGCCAGCGTGACGACCTCGTGCTCGCCGGCGTCGGGATCGGTGTTCCCGAAGGGCACCACGACGGTGCAGTGCAGCGCAACCGATGCGAGCGGCAACGCCGCCACAGGGTCGTTCACCGTCACCGTACGCGACACCACGGTGCCGGTGTTCACGAGCATCCCGAACATCGGTCCGGTGGAGGCCCGGCGTCAGGGCGGCGACTTCGTCGGCTACTCCACGCCCGACACCACCGACGCAGGTGGTCCGGTCAGCGTGAGCTGCAGCCCTGCGTCCGACTCGTTCTTCCCGCTCGGCACCACCACGGTGGGTTGCACGGCCATCGATGCCGAAGGCCTCACCGCCACCGCATCCTTCACCGTCACGGTGCGCGACACGACGGCACCCACCCTGATCGGCGTGCCCACCGGCATCACCGCACCGGGCACCACCACCGCCGGCGCCAAGGTCTCCTGGACCGCCCCCACCGCCACCGATGCGGTGTGGGCAGGCGCAGGCATCACCGTGGCATGCCTGCCGGCGAGCGGTTCCACGTTCGCCTACGGCAACACCACGGTCACGTGCACCGCCACCGACGGCTCGGGCAACCGGTCGAGCCAACAGTTCGTGGTCACGGTCGCCGTGGCATACCGGTACAACGGCTTCTTCTCACCGGTGAACATGTCGACCGCCAGCAAGCCCGGCGTCTACGACGGCAGCGGCCTCACGTACGTGGTCAACAGTGTGAACGGTGGTCGCAACGTGCCGTTCAAGTGGGAGGCGTACGACAACATCACGAGCAACCGACTCGTCAGCGTGTCGAACGTCGAGATCATCGTCGAGAGCTACGCGGCATTCGCCGCACGACCCGAGTGGACGAACCGCAAGCTGGGACCCAGCCGGGCGACGCTCCCCACCGGCAACCCGTGCGCCGACACCGCCACCCGCGTCATCATCCCGGTGTCGGGTGCCACCACCGGCAAGACCACGTCGCTGAAGTTCGACAACAACCAGTTCAACATCGGCGTGCAGATGCCCGCCAAGCCGGCGAGAGCAGCCGACAACTGCTTCGTGGCGTGGACCCGCATCACCGGCCCGGTGAAGGACCCGCTGCCCGGCATCGTCACACTGTTCGTGCTCACCTGATCGGTCGTCGGGTGGCGGCCCCGTACGGCCGCCACCCGACACCTTCGACCCAAGCCGCGCGAGGTCGTCGCCGTAGTGTCGGCGACATGAAGACTGCCATCACCGAGATGTTCGGCATCGACGTGCCCATCCTCGCGTTCACCCACTGCCGCGACGTGGTCGCTGCGGTCACCAAGGCGGGCGGCATGGGCGTGCTCGGCGCCGTGGCGCACAGCCCCGAGCAGCTCGAGATCGACCTGAAGTGGATCGAGGACGAAGTGGGCGACCGCCCGTACGGCGTCGACCTCATCGTGCCCGCCAAGTACGCGGGCAGCGACAACGGCGGCCTCACGATGGCCGACATCGTGGGCCTCATCCCCGACGAGCACCGCCAGTTCGTGGCCCGCCTGCTGGAGAAGTACGACGTGCCGCCGCTGCCGGAGGACGAGCGCGGCACCAGCCGCAGTGGTGGCGACCTCAGCGGCACCGCGGCGCCGTTCTCGGCCGCGCAGGCCGACCCGCTGCTCGAGATCGCGCTGGCCCACCAGCCGCGCCTGTTGGTGAACGCGCTCGGCCCGCCGCCCGCGCACATGATCGAGCGCGTCAAGGAGGAAGGGCGTCTCATCGGTGCGCTTGCCGGCAAGGCGCAGCACGCCGAGCGGCACGTCGCTGCCGGTGTCGACATGATCATTGCCCAGGGCGCCGAGGCCGGCGGCCACACGGGTGAGGTGGGCACGATGGTGCTCATCCCCGAGATCGTCGACGCCGTGGCACCGGTGCCGGTGCTGGGCGCGGGCGGCATCGGCCGCGGTCGGCAGATGGCCGCCGCGATGGCGTTGGGCGCGCAGGGCGTGTGGTGCGGCTCGGTGTGGCTCACCACCGACGAGGCCGAGACCCACCCGGTGGTGAAGCAGAAGTTCCTCGCCGCCACGTCGAGCGACACGTTGCGGTCGCGTTCGCTCACCGGAAAGCCGGCGCGTCAACTGCGGTCGGCGTGGACCGACGAGTGGGACGACCCGGCCAACCCGCGGCCGCTCGGGATGCCGTTGCAGCCCATCCTGGTCGGCGAGGCGCGGGCCCGCATCGAGCGTGCGTCGTACCGGCCCGGCAGTGGTGCCGAGCAGTTGGCGAACTACTTCGTCGGCCAGATCGTCGGCAGCATGAACGTGAGCAAGCCGGCCGCGCAGGTGGTGTTCGACATGATCGACGAGTTCATCGAGTCGGTGCAGTCGCTGAGCGCGCTGCTCGAGTCCTGAGCTCGCTCGCTCAGGCGGCCGGGGTGGTGGCCGCTGCGTAGGGCAGCCAACGGCCCTGTTCGAAGTCGTACAGCTTGCAGGACCTCGTGGTGTGCAGGTAGTCGCGCAGCGTCAGTCGACCGGAACGCACCGTGTGCGGGTAGTGCTCGGCGATCGCTGCGGCCGCGGCCGGCAACTGGTGGAACGGGATGCGGGCATCCACGTGGTGCGGCACGTGCACGAAGATGTTGTGGAACCACAGCCAGTTCACGAGCCGCGGCATGCGCAGGATGGTGGTGCTCTCCATCTGTCCCCGGAACTGCGACCACTCCTTGCGCGGCCACCAGCGGATGTCGGGCGCCACGTGGTGCACGTACACGGTCCAGCCGATGATGTGCACGAACAACAGGAACGGCACCACGAACAACTTCACCGGCACCCAGAACGCTGCGACCACACCGCCGGTGAGGGCGCCGAACGTGGCGGCGCCGCCGAGCGCCAGGACCATGGCGATGGTGAGCGTGGTCTTGTCGCGGATGATGGCGTTGCGACGCTTGCCCGGCGCGTTGTAGCGCCACATCTTGTCCCACCAGACCGAACGAAGGAAGTAGGCACCCGAACCGATCCACGACCACTCGAGCCGGTGCTGCAGCTTGGCGAACGTGCCGAGCCCGCGGTACTGCTCGGGGGTGAGCGGGTGCCACACGAAGTCGAACCCCTCACGGGTGGTGTAGCCGTGATGGATGCGGTTGTGGCCCAGGTCCCAGGCGGCCTCGACGTGGGCGCTCGGCGCCATGCACAACTGGGCGATCACCCGGTTCGCACTCCGGGAGCTGACGAGCGCACCATGGGACGCGTCGTGGCCGAGTACGAACAGGCCGGCCACGGCCAGGCCCGCGAACAGCCAGAGCGGCAGCACGAAGTACCACGTGTCGGTGAACAGCAGCGCCACGACGGGCAGCAGCCACAGCACGGTGGCCTGCACGAGCGCCACGGTGGCTCGGCGTGCGGACCGCTGGTAGCAGCGCACGGGAATGATGTCGCGAACCGCGTTGAGCGACTCGGTTCGGACGGGCTGGGGAGCAGCAACCTCGGTCATCGACGGTCAGCCTACTCTCCCTACCGCCCGGTAGGTAGGGCACCGGCAAAGAACCGTGCAGATCCTCAGGTCACGGCCATCGCCCCAGCTCAGCGATGCTGGAACGGGCTGTCGACGAACGGTTGGTCGGGCAACGGCACCTTCACCGGCTCCCCTTCGAGCGTGGTCGCGAGGTGCAGCAGGAAGCTGCCGATGCCGGCGGCACCCTGGAACAGGCCCGTGGCCGTCTGCAGGAAGTCGGGTCGGTTGCGGTGCTCGACCTGGGTCCAACTGCGGCGCCGGCCATCGGGACGGTCGTCGAAGGTGCTGCGTGCCACGACGTGATCGGCCAGTCGGCACGCGAACGCGAGCGCATCGGCATCACCCGTGCGGCGATGGAGGAACAACGCGTAGTCGCCCAGGCCGGCGTCGCCGCAGCACTGACCGTGGTTGTTCCAGAACCCCTCGATCCGCTGTTCGGGCACCCCCGTGGCGAGGGTGCCGCGCAGCAACGCGTCGGCGAAGTCGCGGTGCTCGTCGTCGCCGGTGATGTCGTGGAGCAGATGGAACAGTCGACCAGTGCCGGCCGGACCGTGGCAGACGCCGAGGTAGAAGATCGTCGGCACGTCGTCCTCGGTGTGGCGCACCAGGCAGCCGTCACCCATCGGCAACGCGTGATGGCGCACGAACCGTGCCCCTTCCATCGCTGCGTCGAGAAACCGCTGCTCCCCCGTCACCCGCGACAGGTCGGCGAGGAAGTAGCCCACCCCGGCGCTGCCGTGGGCGAAGTTCGGTGCCCGCCACACGTACGGCATGTCGGCCATCAGGTTCCACCGCCATCCGAACGACTCGCGCTCCGCCACGTCGAGCAGACGGTCGGCGGTGGCCGTGGCCCAGTCCAGCGCCTCGGGCACCGCCCCGGTGCGCGCGGCGTGCAGGAACACCATGCCGGCGCCGCACGCCCCCACCGACTGGTCGAAGATCTCGTGCAGGTCGCGTACGCCCGTCATGTCGGCGAACGGATCGGACTCCACCCAACCGATGCCCGAGCCGAGGGGCACGGCGGCGGCACGGAGGCGGCGCAGCAACGACTCGGCGCCGGCGCGGTACGCATCGTCGTCGGTGGCACGCCACAGCTCGACCAGCGCGAACGCCAGACCCGGCGTGCCCGGGAAGAAGCCCACCGACAGCGGCTCGTCGGTGGCAGCCGCCACGATCTCGTCACCGGCGCGACGTGCGAGCACGAGGTGTGCGACATCGGCCGTGGCGGCGTACCACTCGAGTTGGTGGAGGAGGATGCCGGCCGACCCGTGGTACAGGCTCAGCTCGGCCCGCGCCCCGGGCGCATCGGTGCGACGCCAGCGCACGCCGTCCGACGTGTCGACGCGATGATCCTGCACGAACCGGTCGGCGTCGGCCGCAGCGGTCCGGTAGGTGGCGGCGGCGGTCACGGTCAGATGCCCTCGGCGGCCTTCAGCCCGACGGCGTCGACCTCCTGCCCGGCCGCGAGGCGTGCGAACACGCCGGGCGGTTCGCGCCACGGGTCGGGCAACGTGCCGTCCTCGGCGTCACGGATGGCCCGCCACACCCGCTCGCTGCTGCAGGGCATGTCGATGTGCCGCACACCGAGGTGTGCGAGCGCATCGATCACTGCGTTCTGCACGGCCGGGGTGCTGCCGATGGTGCTGGCCTCACCGATGCCCTTCGCGCCGAGCGGATTCAGCGGGGTGGGTGTCTCGGTGCTGTGCACCTCGAAGCTGGGGAACTCGGCAGCCGAGGGGATGCCGTAGTCCATGAAGTTGCCGGTGAGCGGATTGCCGAACGAGTCGTACTGCACCACCTCGTAGAGCGCCTGGCTCACGCCTGCGGCCACGCCGCCGTGCTGCTGGCCCTCGACGAGCAACGGGTTCAACACCGTGCCGCAGTCGTCGACCGCGAGGTGGCGCAGCAGTGTCACCCGGCCGGTGTCGCGGTCGACCTCCACCACGGCGAGGTGCGCGCCGAACGGGAACGTGGCGCCGCCCTGGTCGAAGTCGAGCTGCGCGGCGAGGCCGAGGGTGCCGTCGTCGTGGTCGACCGCGTCGGGCTGCTCGGCCGCGGCCTCGGCGAGCTGCGCCCACGTGAGCGCGTTCGCCGGCACACCGGCCACGCCCACGGTGCCGGTCGCGACATCCACCACCACGTCGGCCGGGTCGGCCTCGAGCAACCTTGCGGCGAGGTCGCGAGCCTTGGTGACCAGGGCCTCGGTGGCCCGCATCACCGCGGAGCCGCCGAGCTGCAACGATCGCGACCCTCCCGTCCCTCCGCCGGTGCGCACCTGGTCGGTGTCGACCGCGGCCAGACGAATGCGGTCGACCGGGATGCCGGTCTGGTCGCTGACGATCATCGCGAACGCCGTCTGGTGGCCCTGCCCGTGCGCCGACGTGCCGGCCAACACCGTGGCCGAACCGTCGGGGTGCACCTCCACGGCGCCGTACTCGCTGCTGCCACCGCCGGCGGTGATCTCCACGTAGGCGGCCACACCGATGCCCAGCAGCATCCGATCGCCGCGCTCCCTGCGGGCCGCCTGCTCACGGCGGAGATCGTCGTAGCCGGCCAGATCGACCAGCGTGTCGAGCGGCGTGCGGTAGGCACCGCTGTCGTACGTGACACCGGTGAGCGTGTCGAAAGGGAACACGTCGTCGTCGAGAAGGTTGCGCCGACGGATCTCGACCGGATCGATGCCGAGGGTGAGCGCGGCCTGATCGACCGCTCGCTCCAGCAACGCCGTGGCCTCCGGCCGACCGGCACCGCGGTATGCGCCGGTGGGCGTGGTGTTGGTGGTGGCCACGGCGATGTCGAACTGGATGCCCGAGAACGCGTAGGTGCCGTTCGACATGCGGCGGGTTCCTGCAGGCAGGTAGGCACCCATTCCCGGGTACGCACCCCCGTCGCCCACCAGGTGCACCCGAAGCCCTGTGAACGTGCCGTCGTTGCGACAGCCGAGCTCCACGTACTGCACCTGGGCGCGGCTGTGCGCAAGGGCGAGCATGTCCTCGCTGCGCGTGCTCATCCAGGTGACCGGTCGTTGCAACTGCAACGCGAGTGCCGCCACGACCAGTTGCTCCGGGTACATGCCGGCCTTGCCGCCGAAGCCGCCGCCCACGTGCGGCGTGATCACCTGCACCTGCTCGGGCGGCAGCTTCAGGGAGCGGCAGAGCAGGCCCTTCAGCATGTGCGGCATCTGGGTGGACCCGTACATGACCAGCCGGCCCTCGCCGTCGACGCGAGCTGCCGCGGCGTGCGGTTCCATCGGCGCCACCGCGACGCGGCTGTTCACGTAGCGACCGCGCACCACCACGTCGGCGTCGCCGAAGATGTCGGGCTGCACCACGTCGGTGGTGGCCATCGCCACGTTGTCGCCGTGCTCGGGAAACAGCACCGGCGCGCCGTCGTCCATCGCATCCTCGGGGTCGACCACCACGTCGAGCAGCTCGATGTCGCACACCACGGTGGCGGCGGCGTCGCGGGCGCGCACCACGGTGTCGGCCACCACCACGGCCACCGGTTCGCCGACGAACCGCACGGTGTCGACGGCCAGCGGCGGGCGGGCGAAGTGGTCGTGCACCTTGGCCATCCCGTGGAACGGGCGCAGCCCGAGGCCGGCCGCGGTGAACACGCCCACCACGCCCGGCATGCTGCGCGCCTCGTCGACGTCGATACCCAGCAGGCGGCCGTGCGCCACTTCCGACCGCACGAACACCGCGTGCAACGCGCCATCGAGCCCGAGGTCGTCGACGTACTGCGCCGCACCCAGCAGCAGTTCGGGGTCTTCCGTGCGCAGCACGCGGGTTCCGAGAATCGATCCGGCCATCCGCCGAACCTACCGCGCTCCTGCGTGGCGATGTCACGACGGAACTGTTGTCAGTGTGACTGTCAACTGTTAGGTTCCGTCCATGCGGACAGAACGTTTCCAGGGGAAGATCGGTCGCACGCTCGCGGAGTCCGAGCCGTGGTTCGAGGAACTCCCCCACCCCGGCGAGCAAGCGCCCAACGTCGTGGTCGTGCTGCTGGACGACACCGGCTTCGCGCAGATGGGTTGCTTCGGTTCGGAGATCGACACACCGAACATCGACGCGCTCGCTGCCGGCGGACTGCAGTTCACCAACTTCCATGTCACGCCGCTGTGCTCGCCCACGCGAGCCGCGCTGCTCACCGGCCGTTCGCAGCACAAGGCGGGCATGCGTTCGGTCAGCAACTTCCGCACCGGCTTCCCGCACATGCTCGGCCACGTCAGCACCCGCACCGCCACCATGGCCGAGGTGCTGCGCGACCAGGGCTACGCCACGTTCGCCGTCGGCAAGTGGCACCTCGCCCCGATGGAGGAGTGCTCGGCCGCCGGCCCGTTCGACCAGTGGCCGCTCGGCCGCGGGTTCGACCGGTTCTACGGGTTCCTCGACGGCGAGACCGATCAGTTCCACCCCGAGCTGGTGTGCGACAACCACCCCATCGAACCGCCCGCCGGCCCCGACGAGGGCTACCACGTGTCCGAGGACCTGGTCGACCAAGCGTTGAAGATGATCGCCGACAGCAAGGGCGTTCGCCCCGATCGCCCGTTCTTCACCTACCTCGCGTTCGGCGCCACGCACGCACCGCACCAGGCACCGCCCGAGTACATGGCGAAGTACAAGGGCCGATTCGACGAGGGATGGGACGTCATCCGCGAGCGCGTGTTCCAGCGGCAACTCGAGCGCGGCATCATCCCCGAGGGCACGCAGCTCGCACCGCGCAACCCGGGCGTCGACGCGTGGGACTCGCTCCCCGACAACCAGCGCCGCCTGGCCGCTCGTCTGCAGGAGGCGTTCGCCGCGTTCCTCGACCACACCGACGTGCAGATCGGGCGGCTGGTCGACGGCCTGCGCCAGATGGGCCAGCTCGACAACACCATCCTCGTGCTCATGGCCGACAACGGCGCCAGCCAGGGGGGCGGCCCGTTCGGCGTGATGCACGAGATGAAGTTCTTCAACGCCATCTTCGAGACGCCCGACGAGGCCATCGCGCGCATCGACGACATCGGCGGCCCGCACAGTCACACCAACTATCCGTGGGGATGGGCGCAGTGCGGCAACACGCCGTTCAAGTGGTACAAGCAGAACACCCACGAAGGCGGCGTGCACGTGCCGATGATCTTCCACTGGCCGCAAGGCGTGACCGCCGAGCAGCGTGGCCTACGCGACCAGTTCGTGTTCGTGTCCGACATCGCGCCCACGCTGTACGAACTCATCGGGGTGCAGGCGCCGGAGGTGTACCGCGGTGTGCCGCAGGAGCCCGTGTCCGGCCATTCGTTCGCCCACGTGCTCGGTGATGCCGACGCCCCTGCCGCCAACACCCTGCAGTACTTCGAGAACGGCGGGAGCCGGGCGCTGGTGCACGACGGCTGGAAGGCAGTGTGCCGACACGAGAAGGGTGCCGACTTCCTCACCGAGCCGTGGGAGCTGTACCGCATCGCCGACGACGCTTCGGAGTGCAACGACCTCGCCGCCGCCATGCCCGAGCAACTGGAGGCACTCAAGGAGCTGTGGTGGCAGGAGGCCGAACGCCACGGCGTGCTGCCGCTCGACGACCGCGGCGTCGAACTGTTCGGCGTGCGGTTCCGCGACCGTTCGCCGCACCCCGAGAACCGCCGCTACGTGTACCGGCCGCCGATGGCGCCCATGCCCGGACAGGCGTCGGCCGCGCTCGGCGGGCGCAGCTTCGACATGACCGCACACGTCACCCGCACTGCAGGGCAGGACGGTGTGCTGTATGCCTCGGGCACCGAGAACTCGGGCTTCTCGTTCTTCGTGCAGCACGACCGGTTGGTGTTCGACTACAACGCGTTCGACGCGCACACCGTGGTCGAGAGCGACATCGTGGTGCCGGAGGGCGCGTCGGCGCTCACCGTGAAGGTGCGCCGCCAGGGCGGCCGCGTCGGTGAGGCGATGCTCGAGATCGATGGCGTGGCATGCGGATCCGCACACCTGCCGTTGTTCATGCTGATGATGTCGTCGGTCGGACCGAGCGTCGGCTACGACCACGGCTCCCCGGTGTCCACCCGCTACCGGGCACCGTTCCCGTTCCAGGGCACGCTGCACGAGATCGTCATCCAGGCCAGCCCCGAGCGGTTCGCCGACGCCACCGCGGCCGAGCACGCTGCGGAGATGGGCCGCCAGTGAGGGCCGACGAGATCCCTGTCGCGTACACCCCCACCGGCGGGTACGGCGACCGCATGCCACCCCCGGTGCTCACCCAGTGCACCGAGCCCGTGCCACGCACGGCGCCGCGCATGCAGGGGCTGTGGCGAGTGGTGGAGGTCGAGTCGGGTGGCGCGGTGCAGCCGCAGCACCCGGCGCTCGGCCAACTGCAACGCATCGAGCAGTGCGGCGATCGCGTGGTCATCACCTCCGGCGGCATCGTGCACGACATGCGGTGCGACGGTACCGAGGAGCACGGCGTGCGCGACGTGGCCGCCATCGACAAGACCACGCCCATCGTGGTGGTGGCCTCGTACGAGGACAAGGTGCACGTGCTGCGACCCGTGGGCGTGCCCATCGAGGTCACCCGCCGGATCGACGGCGACGAGCTGGTGTGGCACTACGCCGGGTTCGTGGCCCGACTGCGGCGCGTGCAGGCCGACGAGGAGTTGCTCACTGCGGCCGCCACCGGCGATCTGGCGCGAGCCAGAGAGGCCCTCACCGCGCTGGCCGACGTGAACGCCCGCGATCACCGCGGCCGCACCCCGCTGTTGCTGGCCGCCACGGCCGACCACGTCGAGATGGCGCAGCTGCTGGTCGACGCCGGCGCCGACCCGAACGCAATGGACGACCGGCACGACACACCATGGCTGGTCACCGGCGTCACGGGCAGCGTGGCGATGCTGGAGGTGCTGTTGCCCGCCGGCGCCGACCTCACCATCCGCAATCGGTACGGCGGCGTGTCGATCATCCCGGCCAGCGAGCGCGGCCACATCGACTATGTGCGCCGAGTGGTGCAGACCGGCATCGACGTGAACCATCGCAACGACATCGTCTGGACCGCACTGCTCGAGGCCGTCATCCTCGGCGACGGGTCCGAGACCTATGCCGAGATCATCCGCATCCTGCTCGCCGCTGGCGCCGATCCGTCCATCGGCGACCGCGAGGGCGTCACGGCGCTCGAACACGCCGAACAACTCGGCCATCACCGCCTCGTCGAGGTCCTGAAAGGCAGCGCATGAAGATCACCCTGCTCGGTACCGGTAGCCCGATCCCCGATCCGCGTCGCGCCGGCCCGTCCACGCTGGTGCAGACCGATGGCGCCTGTCTGCTGGTCGATGCCGGACGCGGCGTGCTGATGCGCCTCGCCGCCGCGGGGGTGCTGCCGCCGATGCTGCACGGCGTGCTCGTCACCCACCTGCACAGCGACCACATCACCGATCTGAACGATGTCATCACCACGCACTGGGTGATGGCGCCGCAGGGGTTCGTGCTGCGCATCGTCGGACCGCCGCGCACGAAGGAGGTGGTCGACGCCATCCTGGCCTCGCTCGCACCCGACCTGCAGTACCGGCTCGACCACCACGCCGATCTCACCTGGACCCCGAACGTGGAGGTCACCGAGGTCGCACCCGGTGACGTGTTCACCATGGGTTCGGCCACCATCACCGTCGGCGCCACCGACCATCGCCCCGTCGAGCCCACCGTGGCGTTCCGCGTCGACGACGGTGGCACGAGCGTCGTGCTCGGCGGTGACGGCGTGCCGTGCGCCGGCCTCGATGCGTTGTGCGCGAACGCGGATGCGTACGTGCAGACCGTCATCCGCGACGACCTGGTGAAGCTCATCCCGAACGCCCGCATCCAGGACATCCTCGACTACCACTCGTCGGTCGAGCAGGCCGGCCAGACCGCAGCACGCGCCGGTGTGCGCACGCTCGTGCTCACCCACTACGTCCCGTCGATGCAGCCCGGCCAGGAGGACGACTGGCGCAGCCGCGCCGCCGCCCACTTCACCGGCGAGATCGTCCTCGGCGACGACCTCACCGCCGTCACCCTCTGACCTCCCCACCGAAGTCGCGCGGATTCCACCATTCCGGTGGCCTCGCCGCGACCTCGAGGAGACCGCCGAGCCATCACCGAAGTCGCGCGAATTCCACCGTTCCGGTGGGGGCTTCGCGACCTCAGGCGACGGTGATGCGGGTGACGGTGGTGAACGAACAGACGTAGAGATCGCGGGCGGGGCCGGCGGCGGCGAACAGCACCGACTGCACCGGGCTGCCGGTGTCGACGCGGGCGCGCTCCGCCCCGGTCTCGATGTCGAGCACCACGAGCTGCTCGGCGTTGCGCGCAGCGTCGTGGTCGAACACCACCAGCTCGCCCGTGTCGGGGAAGCGCAGCGGGTGCGCCGCCTGGTTCAGGTCGCGACGCCAGAGCGGTGTGGTGGCACCCTGCTCGTCGAACCGGAACGCAGCGACCACACCGTTGCCGCTGTCGTACCCCACGGCGATGTGCCGCACGGGGTCGATGGCGGGCGGGTTGGCGATCAGTCCGCCAGGCAGACCGCAGATCTCGGTGAGCGACACCTCGCCGTCGGCGAGACCGACGCGAACCAGGTGCAGGGGTGCGGTGTTGGTGCCGATGCCACGGAACGAACCGGCGTACCGCTCGCTGCCGGCGCCGTTGTCGAGGAACCAGGCAGCACCCGCATCGATGACGGCGTCCCAGCCGTACGACTGCCCGTCCATCGTGCGGTACTGCGGTCGGAAGTCGTGGTCGAGCACCAGCTCGGAGCCGGTCCAGCGCACCCGCACCAGCGAGGTGTCGCCCACCGCGTACACGTCGTTCCCGTCGGCGCTGAGACGGGCGATCGACGGCTCGGGCAATGTGCACCGCGCCACGATGTCGAGCGTGCCGGGCGACAGCACCAGCAGTTCGGAGTCGCCGAGATCGTCACCGTCGGGATGCCCGGGCCGAGCACCGGCGAAGTCCTTGGTCGCGAGGTGACCGTCGGGCAACACCACGAAGCTGTTGTACGGGCGACGCCGCGGCAGCACGGCGTGCGCGAGCACCTCGAGTTCGGCCGACAACCGGTGCGCGTGCATGCCGAACACCACGTACAACGAACCGTCGGCGTGGGCGGCCACACCACCGGGCCACGTCGGGCCACCCGGAAGGTCGGGCGAACGCCGCACGACGTCGAGCGTGACGGGGTCGATCTGCTCCACCCACGACACGGCGTCGTCGCCACCGGTGTGACACAGCAGGAACACCTCGCCCGGGTCGCGCAGCACCACCATCGTCGACGCGATGGACATCCGCGACACGGCCGTGAGCGTCTCGCCAGGGGCGAGTGCCAGTCCAGGGACACCGTGCGGGGCCTGTCGCCGCGCCGGCCCTCCGTCCTCCGCCGGCCAGGGGCTGTTCCAGAGGGCGGGGTGCGGCGCGGCAGTCGGGTCGGTCACCGGTGCAACCTACATCGCGCCTGCTCCAGGTAGGGTGGTCGACGCAGTGCACGGAATCCCCCACGCGCTGCGGTCGAGTGCAGCGCTTCCAGCGCACGGTTCTCCCCCTTTGCGGGAGTGTTCGCCTCCGAGGCGAGTGGCCATGCATCACACGGCCACCCTCACGAAGGAACACAACATGAACATGCCCTCCCCCTCCTCGTCCGGTCGCGCGCGTCCGAGTCGCCAGCGCCGTCGCCCGCAGCACGGCAACGCGCCGCGCCCTGCCGGCAACGGCGCTCCGCAGGGCGGCCACCGCGCCACCAAGCCCCACGGTCAGCCGCACCGTCACCCGACCAAGCCGACCGGTCAGGCGAACGATCGCGACCAGCGCAACGACGCCGGCCCGTCGCTCGACAGCCTCACCGCCGCACCGTCGGTGATCCCTGCCGACACCACGTTCGAGGCGCTCGGCGTGCCCACGCCCATCATCCGCTCGCTGGCCGACCGCGGCGTCACCGCCCCGTTCCCCATCCAGGCCGCCACGCTGCCCGACTCGCTCGCGGGTCGCGACGTGCTCGGCCGCGGTCGCACCGGCAGCGGCAAGACCATCGCGTTCGCCATCCCCACGGTGGCAGCGCTGGCCGCCTCGACCACGAAGCGCCGCCCCGGCGCACCGCGTGCGCTCATCCTCGTCCCCACCCGCGAGCTCGCCAACCAGGTGAGCGAGTCGCTGCTGCCCCTCGCCACCGCCATGGGCCTGCGCGTCACCACCGTGTTCGGTGGCGTGGGCCAGCACCCGCAGGTGAAGGCCATCAAGGCCGGCGTCGACATCGTGGTGGCCTGCCCCGGCCGCCTCGAGGACCTCATCCAGCAGCGGCACTGCTCGCTCGCATCGGTGGAGGTCACCGTGCTCGACGAGGCCGACCACATGGCCGACCTCGGCTTCTTGCCGGTGGTGCGCCGCCTGCTCGATGCCACGCCGGCCGGCGGTCAGCGTCTGCTGTTCTCCGCAACGCTCGACAACGGCATCGACGTGCTGGTGAAGCGATACCTGGTGGATCCGATCGTCCACTCCGTCGACCCGGCCGTCGCACCGGTGAGCACGATGACCCACCACGTGTTCGCGGTGAACCAGGCCGACAAGGCCATCGTGGTGAAGGAACTGGCCAGCGGCCGCGACCGTTCGCTGCTGTTCACCCGTACGAAGCACGGCGCCAAGAAGCTGGCCAAGCAGCTCACCATGGCGGGCATCCCTGCGGTGGAACTGCACGGCAACCTGTCGCAGAACGCCCGTGAGCGCAACCTCGAGTCGTTCGCCGAGGGCAGCACGAAGGTGCTCGTCGCCACCGACATCGCCGCCCGAGGCATCCACGTCGACGAGATCGCCCTCGTGGTGCACGTCGACCCGCCGGCCGAGCACAAGGCATACCTGCACCGCAGCGGCCGCACGGCCCGCGCCGGGTCGGAAGGCGTGGTGGTCACCATCATGACGCCCGATCAGGTCGGCGACGTGAAGTCGCTCGCCCGGGCAGCGAAGATCGAGCCCACCATCACGCGCATCGCCCCTGGCCATCGCATGATCGGTGAGCTCGTGGGCGAGCCCGCCCCGTTGCGCAAGGTGACGCCGCAGCCGGCATCGCAGCCGCAGCAGCGGCAGCGGGTCAGCCGAGCTGCAGCTCAGCCAGCAGGGCGCTCTTCGCGTCCTCGAAGTCGTCGAAGCTGATCTGCTCGTCGTCGAACCGCTGATGCAGCGCAGCGAGGTCGGCGAGCACCACGTCCTGCGGACGGCCCGGTGCCGCCGGCGTCTCGTCGGCGGCGTCGGTGTCGGGCCCGGCCAACTTCTTCTCCCGCTTCAGCGCCTGCTTCTCCTGGCGGGCCTTCTCACGATCACGCTTCGCACGTCCGGCGCTGCTGGCCATGGCGGTCTCCTTCGACGAGGATCCGCCGTCGAGGAGAACCCAGGCGGTTCACCCTAGTCACCCGATGCGAGAGCGCCACCCTGGCCGTGCTTATCGTTGGCATCAACAGCGGAACAAGGAGCGGACTCCATGGCGATCGACGTCGATCCGAACAGCCTCACCATCGAGCAGTGTGGGCAGGCATTCCTGAGTGGTGAGACCTTCACCGACGAGGACTTCTTCCACGGGGTCACCACCCGACTCCGCAACGAGGCACCGGTGCAGTGGGTGGAGCACCCCGACTTCAACCCGTTCTACGTGCTCACCAAGCACGCCGACGTGCTCGACGTGGAACTGCACCACAACGAGTTCCTGAACGCGCCGCGCGCCATCCTGGGCGACAAGCGCGCCGATGCCGAGCGCGAGATGCAGGGCCACCTGGTGAAGTCCCTCGTGCAGATGGACGACCCGGAGCACCGCGACCACCGCAACCTCACGAGCGAATGGTTCCTGCCGAAGAACCTCGCGAAGCTCGACGCGCGTCTGGCCGAACTGGCCGACCGTTCGGTGCAACAGATGATCGATGGCAACGGCGAGATCGACTTCGCGTCGCAGGTCGCGATGCAGTACCCGCTGTACGTCATCCTGGCCATCCTCGGCCTGCCCGAGAGCGACTACCCGCGCATGCTGAAGCTCACTCAGGAGTTGTTCGGTGCCGACGATCCCGACTTCCAGCGCGACGAGGACGCCTACGCCGGCCTTCTCCAGACGGTGGCCGACTTCGTGAACTACTTCGACGGCATCACCGCCGATCGCAAGGCGAACCCCACCGCCGACCTCTCCTCGGTCATCGCCAACGGCATCATCAATGGCGAGCCGATCGGCCACAAGGAGCAGCTCGGCTACTACATCATCGCCGCCACGGCCGGTCACGACACCACGTCGAACTCGATGTCGGGCGGCCTGCTGGCGCTCATCCAGCACCCCGAGCAGTTGGCCCGCCTGCAGGCCGATCCGTCGCTGATGGCCACCGCGGTCGACGAGATGATCCGCTGGACCTCCCCGGTGAAGCACTTCATGCGTACCGCGACGGTCGACTACGACATCCGCGGCACCACGGTGAAGGCCGGCCAGGACGTGCTGCTGTCGTACTGGGCAGCGAACCGCGACGAGGAGGTGTTCGCCGACCCGTTCACCTTCGACGTGGGCCGTACGCCGAACAAGCACCTCGCGTTCGGGTTCGGTGTGCACTACTGCCTCGGGGCGATGCTGGCCCGCATGGAGATGAAGGCGCTCTTCGGAGCACTGCTCCCCCGCCTCGAGCACGTGGAACTGGCCGGCGAGCCCACGCTGGTGCGCTCCACCTTCGTGAGTGGCCTGAAGACGCTGCCCATCCGTTACGAACTCGCGTGACACACCCCACCCTCGTCACCCTCACCGGCACGGGGGTGCCCCACGCTGCCCCCGGACGCGCAGGCGCCGGCACCCTGGTGCGATACAGCGACCTGCAGCTGCAGTTCGATGCCGGCCGCGGCACCACGATGCGGCTCGCCGAGGCGGGCGCGGGCGCCGTCAGTCTGTCGGCGTTGTTCCTCACCCACATCCACAGCGATCATCTGGTCGACGTGGTCGACGTGGCCATGACGCGCTGGGTGGAGCAGCAGGTCCACCCCACCGGGCCACTCACCATCGTGTGCGCCGAAGGGAGATGCGAGCGCTTCGTGCAGCGCATGTTCGACGTGTGGGACGACGACATCCGCGTGCGCATGGAGCACGTCGGCGCCGACCGTCCTGGCGTCGATCTGCACACGTTCCCGGTGCCCGACGGGCCGACGGTGGTGTGGACCTCTCCCGACGGTGACGTGACGGTGGAGGCCATCGCCGTGCACCACGAGCCGGTGGAGGAAGCCGTCGCCTACCGCGTCACCACTCCCACCGGTGTGGTGGTCGTCTCCGGCGACACCCGGGTGTGCGACGAGGTCGGGGAGTTCGCCCGGAGTGCCGACGTGCTGGTGCACGAGGCGTGCCGCGCCGCGGCATTGGGGCCACGGCTGAAGGGCACCGTGTTCGAGACCATCTTCAGCTACCACGCCGACTCGGTGGACCTGGGTGCGATGGCCGAGCGCGTGGGCGTGCCGCACCTGGTGCTCACCCATCTCATCCCACAGCCCGCCGACGAGGCCCAGGAGGCCTCCTTCGAGCGCGACGTGCGTCGCGGTGGCTACACCGGCACGGTGACGGTGGGCCGCGACCTCGTGACGGTCACCTGTCGCCCGTAGCGGCGCCCTCCACCCAGTCCCACAGCGCCGTGCGGCGCGCCGCGGTGTCGGAACGCGAGGTGGTGGGGAGCTTGTGGATCGACCGCGGCCGGCGGTCGTGCCAGAACGTGCCGGTGGTCGACACCGGGGCGCCCGGGTCGGCGGCCAACCACACCAAGGTGTCGGCACCCTGGATCGGTGAACGCAGCAACGGGCCCACCACCTTCCGGAAGGTGGGCAGCGAGTCGCGCACGCCGGGGGTGTCGGCCCATCCCGGATGCATCGCGTGGAACACCACCTCGTCGGCCGGCACCCGTTGTGCCCACATCTCGTTCAGTGTCACCTGCGCACGCTTGGCACGGGCGTACTGCTCGGTGCCGTTGTAGTCGTCACCCATCTGCAGGTCGTCGACGCGCAGCGGTGAGGCGTACATGCCACCGGACGACGTGGTGATCACGCGACCCGGGCCGGTGAGTGCGAGCCGCGGCAGGAGCAGCGTCGTCATCAGGAACGGACCCACCACCTGGCTGGCCACCGTCATCTCGAGGCCCTGCGGCGACACGCGCCGATCGGCGGTGAGCGCCCCGGCGTTGTGCACCAGCACGTCGAGCCGTTCGTGGTCGCGCAGGATCTGCGCCGACGCGGCCCGCACGGCGTCGAGGTCACCCATGTCGGCCACCACCACGTCGATGGTGTCGCTGCCGGTGCGCGCCGCGAGGTCGTCGCGCACGCCCTGTGTCTTCGCGGCGTCGCGACCCACCAGCACCACCGTGGCGCCGCAGCGCGCGAACTGTTCCGACGCGACCAGCCCGAGGCCCGAGGTGGCGCCGGTGACCACCACCACCTTTCCGTCGAGCCGGTAGCGGTCGAGCGGTGTCCAGTGATCGACCCTGCGGCGCACGTCGTAGCCGAGGCGCGTGAAGCTGGGGAACACGGGCAACTCGAGTGTGGCATCGACCAGCGACGCACCGTCCATCACTGCACCTCCGATCGCGTCGCCAACGGGTGTCGGCGAGCCGGTACGTGCATTGAACGCATCACATCGAAGAGCGCGCCAGTCGGACCGCCTCGAGGGTGGCGGCGAGGTGCGCCTGCAGCGCGTCGGCCGCATCGGTGGCGTGGCCGGCAATGGCCGCCTCGGCCATCACCCGGTGTTCGGCCGCTGCGTCACCGGCACGTGCGGCGCTGTCGACGCGGATGATCTGGAACCGTTGCGAGTGCTCGAGCAGTTGGGCGATCTGGCCGAGCATCCGCTGGTTCGGGCAACGCGACACCAGCGCGAGATGGAATCGGGTGTGTGCGTCGTGGAACGCGGTGACCGAGCGGTGGCGACGGTCGAGTGCCTCGAGCGCGTCGCGCACGTCGGCGGCGTACTCGGCGTCGTCGACCCCGGCGCGCACGGACTGCTCGAGCGCGACCGGGTCGAG
Source organism: Actinomycetota bacterium (assembly GCA_005778215.1). GTDB lineage: Bacteria > Actinomycetota > Acidimicrobiia > Acidimicrobiales > Ilumatobacteraceae > UBA668. The sequence continues at coordinate 34,483 of SXKB01000313.1, forward strand.
CAGCAGGCGCATCTCGTAGATCTCGGCGGCCTGTTCGACACTGATGGGCGCCACTCGGGCCCCGCGCTGGGGTTCGATGACCACCAGCCCCTCACCGGCGAGGCGCTGGAACGTCTCGCGCAGCGGCGTGGCCGACACACCCCACTGCTCGGCCAGGCGCTCGGCGTAGAGCTTCTCGCCCGGGGCGAGCTCGCCGTGCACGATGGCTCGACGCAACAGCCCGTCGACCCATTCGGCGCGGGTGGGCGGAGCTTCGACGACCTTGGCCACGCCTCGAGAATACTCCCCTTGCGTCATCTCAACAATCTATAGATAATGGGCAGATGTTCCGACTCCTCCACCTCGACGGCCGCACTGCACTCCAGTCCGGCGACCACTGGCACGATCTCGCGGCGGTCGCGGGTGACGAGACGCTCGCCTCGCCGATGGCCGCGATCGCTCGGTTCGACGAACTGCACGCCTGGCAGGCAGCCACCGCCGGACGGGTCGCCGACGGCCTCGTCGCCGACGCCACCCTCCTCCCCGTGGTGCCCACACCGTCGAAGGTGTTCGCCATCGGCCTCAACTACCGGTCGCACGCAGCCGAGTCGGCGATGGAGCTGCCGCCCGCGCCGCTCACGTTCACCAAGTTCCCCAGCTGTCTGGTGGGCCCGCACGACGACATCGAGCTCAGCGGCCCGATGGTGGACTGGGAGGTCGAGCTGGTGGTGGTGATCGGGCGCGGCGGCCGCCACATCGCCGAGGCCGACGCCTGGTCGCACGTGGCCGGGTTGACGCTGGGGCAGGACATCAGCGACCGGGCGGTGCAGCTCACCGGCAAGCCGCCGCAGTTCTCGCTGGGCAAGAGCTTCGACACCTACGGCCCCATCGGTCCGGCCCTGGTGTCGGTGGACCAGTTCCCCGATCCTGACGACATCGAGCTGTGGTGCGACATCGACAGCGAGCGGGTGCAGCACGCCACCACCGCCGACCTCATCTTCCCGGTCGCGCACCTGGTGAGCTACCTCTCCTCGATCTGCACGCTCGAGCCGGGCGACATCATCTTCACAGGCACCCCCGACGGCGTGGGCATGGCCAGCGGCCGCTTCCTGCAGGAGGGCGAGGTGGTGCGGTCCGGCGCCGCGGTCATCGGCGAACTGGCGAACCGCTGCGTGAAGGTCGGCGGCTGATGGGCCTGCACCGCCTGTTGGGCATGCGCATCGGGGTGCCCGATGCGGCAGGCCTCGGGGCGTTCTACGACGAAGTCGGCCTCACCAACGACCAGCACGGCGGGTTCTCGGGCACCGAGGGCGGCGCGCAGGTGCAGGTCGAGGAGTACCCCTTCCGCCGCCTGCTGGAGATCACCGCCGGTGCCGCGTCGGAGGCCGACCTCGACGCGACGGCCGAGCGGCTCACCGCCCGCGGGCTCACGCCGCGCCTCGCCGAAGGCACGCTGTCGGTGGTCGATCCGGTCTCGCAGATCACGCTGCGGGTGCAGGTGGCCGAGCCGTTCACACAGGCAGCCATCGACACGCCGGTCGACAACCGACCCGGCGTCGCCGTGCGCCGCAACCGCCGCGCACCTGGCGTGTTCCCCGCACCTCGACCGCCGCGCCGCTTCGGTCACCTGGTGCTCGGCACGCCCGACCTCGCGGCGACCCGCGACCTGCTGGTGGAGGGGTTGGGCTTCAAGGTCAGCGACGACATGGCACCGATCATCTCGTTCCTGCGGTGCAGCACCGACCACCACAACATCGGCATCGTGGAGTCGCCCGTGCCGCTGCTGCAGCACTACTCGTGGGAGTGCGACGACGTCGACCACGTCGGCCACTCCGCCACCGCGCTGGTACGTGCGAACCCCGAGCGCCACTCGTGGGGCTTCGGACGCCACTTCGTCGGCTCGAACTTCTACTGGTACCTCCGCGACCCTGCCGGCTCGTTCCTCGAGCTGTACAGCGACATGGACGTCATCGACGACGACGAGGCGTGGGAGCAGGAGGGCCGCACCGTGGTGGGCTTCGAACACGTCGCCAACTCGTGGGGGCCCGACATCCCGCTCGAGTTCATCGTGCCGCCCGATCTCGAGACGTTGCAGGCCGCATGGGCGGCAAAGGACTGAGATGACCGAGTCAGTCTCCCC
>SXKB01000314.1 GCA_005778215.1 Actinomycetota bacterium
ATTGCCGATGACCGCCACGATGACGATGGTGGCGATGACCGCACCGGTGCGCTGGAAGTGACGCGACACCCAACGGTCGACGGCGCGCACACCGCGCCACACGATGCGGCCGAGCCACACCACGATCACGGTGAGCACGAGAGTGGCGAGCACCATCGGCACCAGTGCGGTGGCCGAGATGTGCTCCATGCCCATCAGGTCGCGCTGGTCGTTCTGCCAGTTCGGCCACACGATGAGGCCCAGCACCACCACGCAGCTCGCTGCGGCGAGTAGTCCGAGCAGCATGCCGTGGCGGGCGCCCGAACGCAGCGACCAGTCGAAGCGGCGCATCACCCGGTTGACGCACCAGCCCACCACGGTGCCGACGGCGATGCCGGCGCCGATGCAGACCGCGCTGATCATCGCCTGGGCCACGGCGGTGCGCGGCATGAGGGTGGGAGAGAGCGACTCCCACCAGAAGATCAGTCCGAAGGCCATGCCGGCGATGGAGGGTCGCCGACGCAACATGGTCCACCAGCCCACCTTCGTGGCGGGGGGCTCGGCGTGCGCCGCGGGAGCGGCGTGCGGGGCTTCGTCGGTGACGGTCATGCCCTGCACTCTAAACGCCTCATGGGATGGCGCCCCCGGAAGGATTCGAACCTCCGACACACGGTTCCGGAAACCGTTGCTCTATCCCCTGAGCTACGAGGGCGGGGGCTCCGGCCGACCAAGGGCGACGAGAACGCCGACACCAGACCGACCACACCGGTCACCTCGTCACGCCCAGATCGGCCGACGAGTCACCCAGCCAGAACCTGGGCCCGGCGCCACGCGTGCTCGCTGCGTCGTCGGGGTTGTAGAGGCGACATCGGTCGAGACTCAGGCACCCGCACCCGATGCACGAGTCGAGGTCGTCGCGCAGTGCAGCCAGCAGCTCGATGCGTTCGTCGAGCCGTGCGCGCCACGCCACGGACAGCGCCGACCAGTCCTCGGGGGTGGGGGTGCGCCGGTCGGGCAGCGTGGCCAGCGCCTGGCGGATCTCGTCGAGCGTGAGCCCCACCCGCTGGGCGCTGCGGATGAACGCGATGCGTCGCAGCGTGTCGCGGGTGTACCGGCGGTGTCCGCCGCTGTTGCGTTGCGCAGGCCCGATGAGCCCTTCGGCTTCGTAGTACCGCAGCGCCGACGTGGCCAGGCCGGCGCGGTCGGCGAGCTGCCCGATGGTGAGGAGGTCGTGGCCGTGCATGGTGCCGTCCTGGGTGTCGCTTGACTTCAAGTGAACTTGAAGTTGCAGAGTAGTCGCATGTTGCTCACCACCCCCGCCGACGCGCTGTCGGTGCCCAAGGCCGCCACGGCCGACTCGTTCGTCCTCCACGCCCCGCTCGAGCTGATGGCGCGCGTGGGCCTGCTGCCGTTCGTGCACGCCGACCGCCGCGACGACGCGATCGACCGCATCGACCTCCTTCGCCGGCAGTACCTCGACGCCGGATCCTCGGTGCCGGCCCCTGTCGCCGTCGCGGTGGACGACATCCCCGTCGCCGCGACGCAGTTGCTGCACGCCGTCGCCGCCGGTGACCTCGACCTCGTGGACGCGGTCGCCTCGGCGCTGCTGCCGCGGCTCACGGCCCACGAGGCCATCGGGCTGCTGGGCGACGGCGTGGTGACGTCGCTCGCCGCCGCAGGCCATGCCCCGATCGGCTTCGCGCTGTTGGCCCGCGTGCAGCCGGCACTGCCGGTCACGCTCCTGCGAGGTGCGCTGCGCAGCATCGCCGAGCGCCCCGACTGGCAGGTGCGCTGGCACCTCGACGTGCACGCCGAGGGTCGGCCGGAGCGACTGCACGATGCGATCCGTTCGACCCCGATGCTGGGTCGGCCGGGCAGCGACTTCATCTTCCCCCTGATGTCGCAGGTGCAGGACACGGGTGTGGCCGCCGACCTGCTGGCGCCGGTGCTCGCCACGCGGTTCGACACGGCGCACGCTGCCCGCACACTCATCCGCGTCGCGGCCTGGAGCATGGTGCACGACGATCCCTCGCAGGCGCCGTACGGCTGGAGCCATGCGCTCACGATGCCGCAGGGTGTGATGGCCATGGCAGGTGCCGGGGTGCCGCCGCGCACCGCGTTGGCCGTGGCCGCGACGTTCGTGGTCGGTTTCCGGGCGGCGCACGGCACGGTGCCCGTGCCGGCCGTGATCGACGCCGACGACCCGCCGCAGGTGTCGGTGGCCGACCTCGCGACCGCGGCGGCGTTGCACGAGGACGCCCATCTCGTGAAGTACACGCTCGCCTGCCTGCACGCCGCGGCCGACGACCCTTCGCACCGGGCCCTCTACCTGCGCGCCGCCGCCCACCTGGTCGACTGGTGGCGCGACTGACCGCTCCCGACGCGGAACGAACCGGATCCGCGACGGGGGTGCCCGGTACGATCGGGAGACCATGGCCGATCCGCTCCACACCGTTGCCGCCACCCTGCGCGAGGCGTTCGCCCTCGCCACGGGTCTGCCCGCCGCCGACATCGACCCCGTGGTGCGCCCCAGCGACCGTGCCGACGCACAGGCCAACGGCGCGCTCGCACTGGCGAAGCAGTTGGGGAAGAACCCCCGAGAAGTGGCCGAGGCCGTGGTGGCCACCGGGCTGCTGGGCGGCGTGTGCAGCAACGTGGAAGTGGCAGGGCCCGGCTTCATCAACCTCACG
>SXKB01000315.1 GCA_005778215.1 Actinomycetota bacterium
GTGGGTGGCCATCATCCGGAAGCGTTCCTCGTTGCGACGGAGCTGTTGTTCGGTGGCGGTGCGGTCGGTGACGTCACGTCCGACGGCCAGCACCGAGAGCATCGAACCGTCGTCGGAGCGGACCGCGGTGTTCGTCCATTCGACGGTGCGCCCGCTGGGATAGGTGCGGTTCTCGCGGTAGCCGAGATCGCTCGTGTCGATGCCGCGGAGGATGTTCTCGCGGATCGACGCGCCCATGCCTTCGAGCGGCGGATCACTGCGCTGCTCCAGCAGCACGTCGAGGCTCTGGCCCACCACGCTGCTGCCGAGTGAGAAGAACTCGCGGTAGGAGCGGTTGGCGTACAGCACGGTGCCGTTCGGTGCCCACTCGCACACGAGTTCCTGCTGCAGTTCGAGCGCTCGACGGAACGGATGGTGGTCGTAGCGAACGCCGGTGGTGGGGGCGATGGTGAGCAGCAACAGCGGCTCGGCCTCGGGGGATGCGGCCGTCCGGCGACTGATGCGGCTCAGGCGAAGGAACCCGTCGAATCGCTCACCGGAGAGGGTGCGGAACGGGGCGTGGACAGGCTCGCCGAACGGCTCACCGCGGAGCACTCGACGTTGGTGCTCGGCGGCCCAGCCGGTGGCATCGGGGTCGATGACCGTGCTGATGGCGATGGGGTCGTGTTGGTGCGGCATCCAGACGACGAGCGTCCGGAATGCCTCGTTCGTCCAGATGATCTCCCCCGTCGCGTCGGCGATGGCGGCGGCGATGGGCATCCGGTCGGCGACCAGGGTGGGATCGACCCCATCGGGAATGACGAAAGGTGGCGCGTGACCGTGCTCGACATGCATCGGCGGTCTCCTCGATCAATTGGAGCCGAGGTCGCGCGGAACCTCAACGGAGTTGAATGCGACGCTATCCCAGGTCAGCTCGGTGCGCAGCCCCGAGCTCGGTTTCGCGTCGAATTGACATTGTTTCGAAATGTCGCGAGCGATTCGCTCGTGGAAGATCGACGACACCGTCGGAATCATCGGCACATCTGTTCGGAATCATCGGAAATCGGAACAACTGCACCACGGCATGGCGCGAGGGTGTGCATCGGTGTCGTCGTCGTGCACAATGAGGGCGTGGAACGGTTCGTGACCAGCGACGGGATCGCGATCGCCGCGCACCACTTTCCGGCCGAGCGGCCGCTGGCGGGAAAGCCACCGGTGTTGCTGCAGCACGGCTTCGCCGCCGACTCCATCATCAACTGGGTCACGTTCGGCACCGTCGCAGCCCTGAACGAGGCGGGTCGTTCTGCCATCGCCGTCGACGCCCGCGGCCATGGCGCGAGCGACACGCCGCACGATCCGGCCTTCTACGGCGAAGCCCGCATGGCGCAGGATCTGGCGGAGTTGCTCGACCACCTGGGCCTCGAGCAGGTCGATCTGGTCGGGTACTCGATGGGTGCCATCGTGGCGCTCCTCCTCGCCACCACCGACGCGCGACTGCGCCGGTTGGTGGTGGGTGGCGTGGGTGCCTCGGTGGTCGACATGGGCAAGCCCGATGCCCTCCGTGTCGACGGCTCGATGTTGGCGGCGGCGCTGCGCGCGCCCCGCCCTGCCGATGTGGCCGACCCAGCGGCGCGCAGCTTCCGGTTCTTCGCCGAGAGCACGGGCGCCGACCTGCTGGCGCTGGCCGCCCAGGCCGACCGAGTGCACCGCGAGCGCATCGCCCTCGAACGCATCACGGTGCCCACCCTGGTCATCGCCGGTGACGCCGATCCGTTGGCCGAACGACCGGAGGTGCTGGCGCAGGCCATCCTGGGCGCGCAGGTGCACCTGGTGCACGGTGAACACCTCGGCGTGGTGGGCCGGCAGGAGTTCAAGGACGCGATCGTCGCCTTCCTCTCCGGCTGACGATCGGGTCGCCGTGCGCTGACAGACTGCGCGCATGACCGCACTCACCCCGCTCGACGAACTGCTCGCGCACCAGGTGCCCGAGCCGATGGCCAACGTGCAGACGTACCACCCGTTCTGGCGGGAGAGCTACTTCTTCATCGCGCACCGCCCCGACGCGCTGGGCGACGTGGTCATCCTCACCATGGCCACGTTTCCGTTGCGCGAAGTGATGGACAGCTTGCAGATGGGCCGCGTCGGCGGCACGCGCATCCTGGGTCACAAGGAGCGCCCGTTCGCCGGTGACCCGCACACGCCCGATGTGGGCGCGGCGCGCGTCGAGATCGTGCAGCCGTTCGAGGAGATGCGCCTGTGGGCCGACCCCGACCAGTGCGAGTTGGGCATGGACCTCACGTTCCGGGCGCGTACGAAGCCGTACGGGCTGCGGCGCGGCACCATGAGGGCCGGCCACGAACTGGTGTGGGATCAGAGCCACATGTTGCAGAGCGGCACGTTCAACGGCACCTACACCGTGGGCGGCGTGACGTACGAGATGCACGACTGGTGGGGTCAGCGCGATCACTCGTGGGGCATCCGCGATCATGCGCGTTGCCCGCTGTGGCTGTGGTTCCAGATCCAGCTGCCCGACGGGTTCTTCGGCGTGTGGCACTGGGAGTACCCGAACGGCGCGCGTGTGTACACCGACGGTTGCTGGGCACCCACCGATGGCAGCGACCCGGTGCCGCTGATCGACTTCCAGCACGAGATGGAGTGGGTGGACGCGCAGGGCAGCCCCTCGGTGTACGGCGAGCACGGCGAGACCACCGAAGGGCTGCGGGGTCGGTGCGTGCTCACGCTCGAGGGTGGTCGGAGGATCACCATCGACGCGGAGGGCTCGTGGGACCGCCCGTACGAGCCGTTCCAGCGTGGTGGCCTCAACCAGATGAAGGTACGCACCGACGACGGCCGCGAGGGCACCGCCATCTACGAGGTGACCGGGTCGAAGCACCACCGCTACTTCCCCGACACGAACCCCGCGGGACGACTTCCCCAGTCGTGATGCGGCGGTTCAGCCGCAGGCACCCTCGGGTGCGCCGAGCGGCCGCCAGAACTGCAGATCGTCGACCGTGAAGCCGAGCACGTAGTCGTCGGGAAACGCTCGCCCCACCGAACCCGGCAGCCGGTCGAGTGCGTCGCGCAACGTGGCGGCGTCGTCGGCGTCGAGCGTGGTCGGGTCGGTGGTGGCCACCCACGCATCGCGCCACTTCGGCACCTCGAGGTCCTGCATCGTCACGTCGAGCACGTCGGCCGCATCGGGATACCCGAAGATGGTGAGCACGAGATGCTCGGGCACCTCGGCCTGCACCGCGTAGGCGGTGGTGGAGGTCCACTGCCACACCATGCCGATCAACGGCGTGCCGGGGCAGAACCCGCTCGCCGGCGCCGCGGTGCGCAGGCCGTCGAGCAGCGCGTGCGTGGCCGGGTCGACGCGCAGTGTCGCGTCGTGCGGCCCGACGACCACGGGGTCCGTCTGCTGATCGATCGGAGCCAGCAGCGTGGTGCCGTCGAAGGGGTGGTGGCGGCTGTCGACCACGTTGCTGACGAGCAGTGCGCCACCGGCCAGCGTCAGCACGGCGATCGATGCCGTGCGGCACCGGGGTCCGCCCACGGCCGCCACCACTGCGGCCGCCGCGCACCACAGCAACACCGACGCGAGCGCGGCCTGCGGGTAGATGCCCATCGCCGAGCCGAACCCGAACGCCACCACCGCCACCGCACACAGCCCGGTGATGGCGAACGCTCGCCGCACCGCCACCCGGTCGGCGACGTGACGGTTGGCGAGCAGGTGCAGCAGTGCACCGA
>SXKB01000316.1 GCA_005778215.1 Actinomycetota bacterium
CACGTGGGCGACCCGAGGGAGGACCTCGGCTGGCTGTGCGTGAAGGCGTGGCGGTTCGGCAGCCCGAAGCCGGTGGCCGGCGTGGGCGACTACCACCAGTTCATCGACGCCTACCGCGAGGCCAGTGGGCTCGACGTCGACCCCGAGGTGGTGCGCTGGTGGGAGGTGCTCGGCACCCTGAAGTGGGGCATCATGTGCATCGGTCAGGCCAACGCCCACGTGTCGGGCGTGGCTCGCAGCCACGAGCTGGCGGCCATCGGTCGTCGGGTGTGCGAGAACGAACACGATCTGTTCCTGGCACTGGAGGGCCGCTGGTGAGCGACGCGATGAACGACCGGGTGAACCCCCACGACATGCCGTCGGCGCAGCAGTTGGTGGAGAGCGTGCGCGAGTGGTTGGAGCGTGATGTGCTCGCCGGCACCACCGGTCGGCTGCAGTTCCACACTCGTGTGGCCGTGAACGTGTTGGCGATGGTGGAGCGCGAGCTCGAGGTGGGGGCGTCGCAGGCGGTCGCGCATGCGGCGCGCCTCGCTCAACTCGGCTGTGCCGACGACCGCGAACTCGCCCGACGCATCCGCGACGGCGAACTCGACGATCGCTTGCCCGAGGTGCGCGACCTGGTGTGGGCGACGGTGAGGGACAAACTCACCGTCGCCAACCCCAAGTACCTCGGTTAGAACGGAACGCCGACCACCAGTTCCGCGGTGGTGGTGGAGCCGTCGATGCGGGTGATGGTCACGGTCCGCGGGCCGAGCGCGGCGGACGACTTCGCGACGAACGTGACGGCGAGTCCGCCGTCCGTGGGTGCGAACGACTGCACCGACACGCCGGTGCCGCCGACGGCGACCTTGGTGATGTCGACGAGGCCGTTGCCGAAGTAGACGACCGTGGTGGTGGTGCCCGGGTAGACGAAGTTCTCGTAGGCGAACACGCCGCCCAGTTCGTCGTACACCGTGATGCACTGCACGCAGGTGGTGGACTTCGTGAGTCCGTCGTTGCCGGTCCACTCCGTCACGACGTCCCACGTGCCGGTGAACGCGAAGCCCGTGACGTGCAGTCGCGTGGGGGACACGTACTCGGCCTGCAGTGGGAACAGACCGAACGGCGTGACCACCGAGACACGGAAGCCGCCCTGGATGGGGCTGAGGCCTTCGCCCACGAGATCGAACGACAGGTTGGCGGTCTGATACCGCGACGCGGCTCGGTGGACCTTGACGGGTCCGCGGCGTTCCAGCGATGCGTTGATGCCGGTGCGAGCGTCGCCATTGCGCAGTGTGACCATCGTGGCCTCGGCAGCCCGGGACTTCTGTCGCCAGTACTGCCCGCTCAGTGTCTCGGTGCCGTCGAACCGCACCGTGTAGGTGCCGGGCGTGACACCCTGGGCGCTCCAACGGCCGTCGTTGCCGGTGGTCGCGGTGATCTGCACGAGGTTGCCGAACACGTCGAGCGTGGAGCCGAGGAGCACCACCCCGGCGTTGGCCACGGGGCGGCCGCGGCTGTCGGTGACGCGACCGGAGATCGACGCGACCTGAGTGGCCGGGTCGCCGAAGAGCAGGTTCGGGCCGCCGTAGAAGTTGCCGCCGATCGAGGTGGTCATCGACAACGCCTTCTGGATCGGTACGGCGCCCACGTCGCCGGGCTGCACCGCGATGGTGGCGATCAGCTCGGTGGGGCTGATCACGGACGTGACGGTGATGTCGACCGCCGGGAAGAAGAAGTTCGACGAGTCGGCTTCGATGCCGATGGCGTTCGGGTCGGCGGGAAAGCCGGTACCGAAGATGCGCACCCCGGCGGTGGTGGTGCCGGTGACGAAATACTGCTGCGAGAAGCCTGTGATGGTCGGGTTGGGCGACTTCGGACGCAGCTGCAGGTCGATGCCGGTCACTTCCTGGCCGGGATCGACGGCGATCGGCGTGGCGTTGGCCGCGCTCTGCGAGTCGGGGTAGTAGCCGTTGTCGGCCTGGTCGAGGCCGAAGCCCTTGATCACCCAGTCGACCGACGGGTGGAGGCAGCTCTTGCGGAACGTGCCGGCCGGGTCGTCGGGCAACGGACGGTTGCACGTGGGCACGTCGAAGAACTGGCTCTCGGGGAGCCCGACCGGGACTGCGCCCACCATCGTGAAGTCGCCCGGAGAGCCATCGGGAAGCGTGATCGTGCCGGAGATCGAGGCCGAGACCTCGAGTTCGACGTTGACGGCGACGTGCTGGCCGCCGGTGATGGTGAACCGTTGCGCGTCCGAGCGGAGCACGGTGTCGGGGAAGAACTCGCTGGCGAACTCCGCCGTCAGTGACGAGATCTCGAGGTAGTAGTCGCCGTCGTACAGGATGGGCAGGCTCACGGTCCCGTCGGGGCCGACGGTGGCGCTGCTCACCACGCCGCCGAAGTTCGCTGCCGACCAGACGCTCACGCGTGCGTCGGCCGGCGCGCCGCCGGACGTGACGACGAGATCGAACATGGCCACCTGATCGAGCTGGACGGAGGTGTCGACCGTGGTGCCCGCCACGATCGTGACCGGAACGTTCACCGGTCGAAGGTCGGGACGGACGAAACCGGGGTCGACGTACAGCGTGAACGTCCCCTCCGGCAGGAAGGGGCTGGCGATGGTGAACCGACCGTCGGGGCCGGTGGTCGTGCCGAGCCCGAAGAACTCGAGCAGCTGGACCGACACGCCGTCCACCGGTGCGCCGGTGGCGTCGGTGACGAGGCCGGTGACACCCGATGTCGGGTACGGCTGCAGCACGAAGTCGACGACGACGGCTTCCAGCCCGCTCGCGACGACGGGACCGCTGCTCGCCTCACGGAATCGTCCGGACCCATCGGACGCGGTCACAGTGACCTCGCTCCCGGCGGCGAAACCTGTGAGGAGATAGGTGCCATCGGCCTCGGTGTACGCCGAAGCGGTGAACGACGACTCGCTCACGAACACGCCTCCGACGGGCTGTCCGAGGTCGTCGGTGACGGTGCCGGTGATGGAGTTGGGTCCGGGCACCACACCCGGTGGCAATGCGCTCGATGTGGCCGGTACGACCCCGACGAGGCCCGCGATCGCGAGCGCGAGGACAACAAGACGTTTCATGAATGGGCCTTTCCCGTCGGCAGTGCGCGGCACATTACACAACTTCGCGCCGGTACTTGATCCGGCAATGATCAAAGGGTCACGCTGGGCGCGTGCGCAGCGTGACGGGCTGACCGGCGGCCAATTGCCCGCATGCCGCGTCGATGTCGGTGCCGCGATTCCGACGTACGGTCGCGTTCACCCCGAGCGACACCAGCAGGTCACGGAATTCCTGCACCCGTGCCGGTGGCGACCCCACGGTGGGGTATCCGGGAGTGGGATTCAGCGGAATCAGGTTCACGTGCGCCGGCAGACGGAACCTGCGGCACAGCCGGGCCAGTTCCTTCGCATCGGATGCCCGGTCGTTCACATCGGCGATCAGCGCCCATTCGAAGCTGAGTCGCCGGCCTTTCGCCGCCAGATACTGCGCACAGGCGTCCATCAATGCGTCGAGCGGATAGCGCTTGTTGATGGGCACCAGCTCGTCGCGCAGCGTGTCGTTGGCGGCGTGCAACGACACGGCCAGGTTCACGGGCAGCGGACGCTCGGTGAGCTTGTGGATGCCGGGCACCAGGCCCACCGTGCTGATGGTGAGGTGCCGGGCCGACAGGCCGATGGCGCCGTGAAACCGTTCGACCGCCGACCACACCGCGGCCTCGTTCGCCATCGGCTCGCCCATGCCCATGAACACCACGTTGGCAAGCCGTCGGTCCATCTGCCGCGCGTCGCGAGCGGCCACCACCACCTGCTCCACGATCTCGCCGACCGTGAGATGTCGGGTGAAGCCCGCCTGGCCGGTGGCGCAGAACCCGCACGCCATCGCACATCCGGCCTGGCTGCTCACGCACACGGTGACGCGATCGGGGTACAGCATCAGCACCGTCTCCACGCGGCTGCCGTCGTGCAGTTCCCACAGGTACTTCACGGTGTCGCCACCGTCGCTGACGCGGCGCACCACCTGGGTGAGCGCCGTGGGCAGTTCGCTGGCCAGTCGCTCGCGCAGCGCCTTCGGGACGTTCGAGATCTGCTCGGGCGCGGCCAGTTGGGTGTACAGGCCGGCCCACACCTGGTCGAGGCGGTAGCGGGGCTCACCCTCGAGCAGCGCGGCGAACTCGTCGCGATCGGGGGTGTAGAGCGTGGTGGTCACGCGACCTCGGCGGCCAGCCGGTCGTAGGCGGCGATGCGATCGCGAGCCACGTCGAGGCTGGCGGTCCAGAACGCGCCGTCGGTGACGTCGAAGCCGAACAGCGCGCCGAGCTCCTCGGCCGAGTTCATGCCGGCGCGCGACAGTGCGTCGTCGTAGTGCGCCTGGAACCGCTCGGGGTCGAGACGGTATTGCGCGTACAGCCCGAGCCCGAACAACAAGCCGTAGGTGTAGGGCCAGTTGTAGAAGTGGCTGCCGTAGTAGTGCGGCTTGAGGGCCCACATGTACGGGTGCGCCGTCGTCTGGTCGAGGCCGTCGCCGTACGCCTCGAGCTGTGCCTGCAGCATCAGCTCGTTCAGCTCGCTCACCCCGAGGGTGCGACGCTGACGACGGGTGAAGACCTCGGTCTCGAACAGGAACCGACTGCGGATGTCGACGACCACCTGGTTGGTGCCCTGCAGGTCGGTGTCGAGCAACGCGAGCCGGTCGCGCCCCTCGAGCCGCTGCAGGCCCTCCTCCACGACGAGCGTCTCGCAGAAGATGCTGGCTGTTTCGGCCAGCGCCATCGGCAGCGCACGCTGCAGGGGTGTGCGGTGCGCCAGCTGGATGTTGTGGTAGGCGTGGCCGAGCTCGTGGGCCGTGGTCTGCGCCGCGTCGACGCTGCCACTCCAGTTCAGGAACACCAGCGAACGGTCGCCGATGAACGGCATGCAGAACGCACCGCCGCCCTTGCCGGGGCGCGGGCCGGCGTCGATCCACTGCTCGTCGACCGCTCGGTCGACGATGCCGGCGAGCTGGCCGCCGTAGGCGCCGAACGCGTTGCGAACGATGCCGAGGCCGTCGTCCCACGAGATCTCGGCCGGGGCGAAGGGGAGGGGTGCGGTGAGGTCCCACCACGGCAGCGGGCCGTCGTGGCCGTGCAGGCGCGCCTTGCTGCGCATCCAGTGGCGGAAGTCGGGCAGCGACGCGGTGACCGCATCGTGCATCGCATCGAACGTGGCGCGGCTGACGCTGTTGGCGAACAGCGACGCGTCGAGCGGCGACGCCCAGCCGCGGCGACGGTTCACCACATTGGCCTCGCCCTTCACGCCGTTCATCGCAGCGGCACAGGTGGCGGCGATGGTGGGCCAGGCGCGCATCTCGGCGTCGTACGCGGCCTTGCGCACCGCCGGGTCGGCGTGGCTGCCCATGCCGCGCACCGCGGCCATCGGGAGCGACGGCGAGGAGCCGTCGGGCATCTCGACCGAGGTGGTGAGCTGCGACGTGACGACGTGCTGCAACTGGCCCCAGGCGCCGGACCCGGTGCCGACGAGTTCGGCGTACAGGCCCTCCTCGTCCTCGGTCATCTGGTGCTCGGCGCGAGCCGCCAGCTTCTCGAGCGGCCCGACGTGCTCGGCCACCTGCGGGCTGACGGTGGCGAGCTGGTCGACGCCGAGCGATGCCAACCATGCCGCGAAGCGGGCGATGAGCGGGCGCTGACGACGGCTGGCCATGTCGAACTCGGCCATCAGCGCCTCGGCCCGTTCGTTGTAGCTGTCGGTGCTGGTGGTGGCGTAGAGGTACGCGTCGAGCAGATCGGTGTGTTCGCGGAACGCGTTCAGGGCCACCACCACCTCGTCGGCGGCAGTGCCGTCGGCGGCGGTGACCGGCCGTGCCTCGACCGCGCGGATGCCGTGTTCGTCGAACATCGCTTCCAGACGAGCGGCATCGGCGGCCGTGCGATCCATCGCATCGGCGAACGAGCGCGCGTCGAACGATTCGTGGAGATCGCTGACGCTCCACCGCGGCAGTTCGTCGGTGGTGGTCTGCGAATCGAGGGTGGTCACGGGAGCTGCATCCTTCAGGGTCGAACGTAGGCCTGGTCGGTGTGGGCGACGCGGAAACCGAGCGACTCGTAGAGCCCCACGGCAGCGGTGTTCCCGGCATCGACGTAGAGCATCCCCTCCGTCGAACCCATTCCGGCGAGGGAGTGTAACCCGGCCACCGTGAGCGAGCGGCCCAGTCCGAGTCCGTGGAAGTCGGGGTGCACCGCGATGACGTAGATCTCGCCGACCAACGAATCGTGCGGATCGGTGGGGTGGTGGAGCTTCGTCCAGCAGAACGCAGCCAAGCGGCCGTCGCGCTCGTGCAGCAGGAAGCCGTCGGGCCGGAACCACGGCTCGCGTTCGCGCTGTTGGAGCGTGGGGAGGTCCCAGCCGCCCTGTTCGCCGTGCCACGCGAATGCCGCGTTGTTCACCGCCAGCCACGCCGTCTCGTCGCGGCCCACTTCGAACGGACGGGTGGCGACGGGCGCGCCGGCCGCGACGTTCGCGGCGAGGGGGAGGGGCACACGCATCTGCAACAGGGCCCGTCCCGGCACCAGCCCGAGTGCGGCGGCGACGGGGGCAGCGTCATCGGCGTCATGGGTCCACCACGTGACACCGGCGTCGGTCGGCAGTTCGGCCAGCAGCGCGGCCAGCAGGTCCGCCCTCACGCGGTCGATGTCGGCATCGATGCCCGACCACACGATGCTGTCGACCACGAACCCGGCATTGCCGGCGGAGGCCTGGGCGTAGCCCACGAGCGTGTCGTGCTGCGTGGCCAGCGCGGCCACGAAACCGGGTCGCGGTCCCTGGGCGAGGTCGGCGCGGAGATGGTCGTTCAGCTGCGCGCAGTCGTCGGCGTGCGCGTCGCGCAGGAACTGCTCGACGGCAGCGCGTTCGGTGGCGTCGATCGCACGCAGGATCCGGACGTGGGGCATCTCGGCGCAGGCTAATGGCGGACGGGGGGAGAAGCCCGTGCCGTCGACCGACCACTAGCCTCGCCGTCGTGGGGACACCCAGGACACCGAAGGGCCGAGCGAAGGTGGTGCTCGAACGACTGACGCTCGAGTACCCCGAGGCGCTCTGCGAACTCGATCACCGCTCGCCGTTCGAGTTGCTCGCTGCCACCATCCTGTCGGCGCAGACCACCGACGTGCGCGTCAACATGGTGACACCGCAGCTGTTCGCCGCGTATCCCGACGCGTACGCGTTGGCCGCAGCGGCGCCCGCCGACGTCGAGGCGATCGTGCGATCCACGGGCTTCTACCAGAGCAAGGCCCGCAACCTCATCGCGATGGCGCAGACGCTGGTGGATCACTTCGACGGCGAGGTGCCCACCGAACTGGTCGATCTGGTCACCCTCGCCGGGGTGGGCCGCAAGACCGGCAACGTGGTGCGCTCGGTCGCGTTCGGGTTGCCCGGGTTGCCGGTCGACACCCACGTCGGCCGCCTGACGCGCAAGCTGGGTCTCACCACCGAGGACGATCCGGTGAAGGTGGAGACGGCGTTGTGCGCGCTGCTGCCGCCCGCGGCCTGGGGTGAGTTCAGCCTGCGGGTCATCCTCCACGGCCGTCGGGTGTGTGACGCCAAGAAGCCGCGGTGTGGCGACTGCGTGCTCGAGGACGTGTGTCCTGCGTCACAGTTGCCGAGGAAACGTCAAGGCAGTGTCAAGGATGACACGCAGCGCGGCGGTCTCTTGCCCCGTCAAGGAACGAGTGTATGATGGCCATCGACCAGGTTCCCGCCACCTGGTTTCACGTGACGCTGGGATCCGCCGCCCGGTGTTGCCGGAAACGGCCCCTTCGGGGGGCCGTTTCTGTTTTTCGGACGTGATGCGCGCGAGCGGTGGGCGTGCCCACTCAGTGCGCGGTACCGGCGGTCTTCGCCGCCTTGCGCACGGCGCGCGCAGCGTGACGCAGCGCGCGCTCGGCCTCGACCAACGCATTGATCATGTCGGCCTGGTCGGTCGACTGGTAGTGCGGCACCAGATCGCCGATCTGCTCGTGATAACGCTCGACGTGATCGGCGATCACCTGCAGGGCGGCGGACGGGTTGGTCGGCATGGGCGACAGTCTGGCCGCAATCCACCTGCGTGCGGTCACTCCGGCTCGGTAACGTGGCCGACGTGACCCGAGTACCCGTGCGCGACGACCTCTCCGCGCTCGAGGGGTATCACTCGCCGCAGGTGCACGTCCGAGTGCGTCTGAACACGAACGAGTCGCCCTTCCCGCCCCCGGCCGCCTGGCGCGACGCGTTCGCCGCCGAGCTCTCGCGCGTGGAGTGGCACCGCTATCCCGATCGTTCGGCCACCGCCCTGCGTGAGGGCATCGCCGCGCTGCACGGGGTGCGCGCCGACCAGGTGTTCGCCGCCAACGGCAGCAACGAGGTGCTGCAGACCCTGCTGCTCACGTTCGCCGGCCCGGGCCGCACCGTGGCCACGTTCGAACCCACCTATCAACTCCACGGGCACATCGCCCGCCTCACCGGCGCCACGGTGGTGGAGGGCGAGCGTGCGGCCGACTTCACGCTCGACCTCGCCGAGGTGCGTCGCGTGCTGGCCGCGGCCCGCCCGTCGGTGACGTTCCTGTGCTCGCCCAACAACCCCACGGGGTTGGAGGAGCCGGAGGCCAACGTGCGCGAGGTGCTGTCGCTGTCGCCGGGCCTGCTGGTCGTCGACGAGGCCTACGGGCAGTTCGCCAGCTGGTCGGCGATGGGCATGGTGCACGACGAGCTGCCGATGGTGGTCAGCCGCACGTTCAGCAAGACCTGGTCGATGGCCGGCTCGCGGCTGGGCTACCTGGTCGGACCGAGCTGGCTGGTGGCCGAACTCGACAAGGTGGTGCTGCCGTACCACCTCGACGCCGCGAAGCAGATCGCCGGGCGGTTGGCGCTGCAGTACGCCGACGAGATGGAGGCGCGGGTGCAGTTGGTGGTGACCGAGCGCGACCGGCTCATGGCGGCCATGGCAGCGATGCCCATCGACGTGTTCCCCAGCGGCGCCAACTTCGTGCTGTTCCGGCCGCGGGGCATCGCCGGGCGGGTCGTGTGGCAGGGCCTGCTCGACCGCAGCGTGCTGGTGCGCGACTGTTCGAGCTGGCCGCGCCTCGACGACTGTCTGCGCGTCACCATCGGCACGCCCGACGAGAACGACGAATTCCTCACTGCACTCTCGGAGGTCATGCGATGAGCCGGTCCGCCACCCGCAGCCGTGCCACGAAGGAGACCTCGATCGAGTTGTCGATCGAACTCGACGGCAGCGGCACCGCATCGGTCAGCACGGGTATCCCGTTCTACGACCACATGCTCGAACAGCTCGGCAAGCACGGCGGGTTCGACCTGCGCATCGCCGCCACCGGCGATCTGCACATCGACACCCATCACACCGTCGAGGACGTGGGCATCGCGCTCGGTGAGGCGTTCCGCGAAGCACTCGGCGACAAGGCCGGCGTGCGCCGGTTCGCCAGCGGCATGTTCCCGCTCGACGAGGCGCTGGTGGAAGTGGCGCTCGACCTGTCGGGCCGTCCGTACGTGGTGTGGAACGTGCCGATGCCCGAGGTGCTGCCGCTCGGCAACCCGCCGTTCGACCCGCAGCTGGCCGAGCACGCCATCCACTCGTTCGCCACCGCGGCCGGCATCACGTTGCACGTGCGGCTGTGCCACGGCACCAACGTGCATCACATCATCGAGGCCACGTTCAAGGGCTTGGCGCGCTGCCTGCGCGACGCGGTGCGCGTCGAAGGGTCGACGGTGCCGTCCACCAAGGGCGTGCTGTGACCGCACCGCTCGTCGCCGTGCTCGACTACGGCATCGGGAACCTGCGGTCTGCGCAGAAAGCGCTCGAACACGTCGGTGCCGATGCGCGCCTCACCGCCGATCCCGCACTCGTCGCCGACGCCGACGCCGTGGTGCTGCCGGGCGTGGGCGCGTTCGACGCGTGCATGGCTGCGTTGCGCGACGCCGGGCTCGAGTCGGTGTGCCACGACGCGGTGGCGTCCGGGCGGCCGTTCATGGGCATCTGCGTCGGCATGCAGATGTTGTTCTCGGGTAGCGACGAGGGCTCGGCCACCGGGCTCGGCATCATCCCCGGGCACATCGAGTGGATCACCGACGAGTTGCCGCGCCCGCAGATGCAGTGGAACCAGTTGCGCCTGCACGCCGCCGACCCGGTGTTCGACGGCCTCGGCGAGTCACCGTGGGTGTACTTCGTGCACTCGCTGCACGGCGTGCCCGACGATCCCGCCGCCGTGGTGGCCAGCTGCGACTACGGCGGCACGGTGAACGCCGTGTTCCGTTCGGGCAACGTCGTCGCCACCCAGTTCCACCCGGAGAAGTCCGGCGCGGCCGGGTTGGCGCTGTTGCGCAACTTCGTGGCCGCGTTGGAGGACCCCTCGTGATCGACCTGTATCCCGCCATCGATCTGCGCGACGGCAAGGTGGTGCGCCTGCTGCAGGGCGACTACGACCAACAGACCACGTATGGCGACGATCCCGTGGCCGTCGCGGTGTCGTTCGCCGATGCCGGCGCCCAGTGGATCCACGTGGTCGACCTCGACGCCGCCCGCAGCGGTTCGCCCGTGAACCGACCGGTGGTGGCGGCCATTGCCCGGGCGCTGGGTGGACGCGCCTCGGTGCAGACCGGCGGTGGTGTGCGCACCGTGGGCGACGCCCAGTCGCTGGCCGACGCCGGTGTCGCCCGAGTGGTGATGGGCTCGGCAGCCGTGAAGGACCCGTCGCTCGTGGCTGCCGCGTCGCAGGTGGTGCCCGTCGCCGTGGGCCTCGACCATCGCAACGGTGAGGTCGCGGTGCACGGCTGGACCGAGGGCTCGGGCGTGCAGCTGGCCGACGCGCTCGGATGGTTCCCCACCGCGGCGGCGTTCGTCATCACCGACATCGCCCGCGACGGCATGCTCACCGGCCCCGACGTCGACGGTCTGGCGGCGGCCGCCCGGGCCACCTCCATCCCGGTCATCGCGAGCGGTGGCGTGTCGTCGTTGGCCGACATCGCTGCGCTGCGTGCCGTGCCGGGCATCGGTGGCATCATCACCGGCAAGGCCGTGTACGAGGGCCGGTTCACCGTGGCCGAGGCGTTGCAGGAGCTGGCGCAGTGAGAGCAGCGCGCGTCATCCCCTGTCTCGACGTCACCAACGGCCGCGTGGTGAAGGGGGTCAACTTCGTCGAGGTGCGCGACGCCGGCGACCCGGTGCAACTGGCCGCCCGCTACGACCTCGAGGGCGCCGACGAGTTGGTGTTCCTCGACATCACGGCATCGTCCGATGGTCGCGCCACCATGGTCGATGTCGTCGAACGCACCGCCGATCAGGTGTTCATCCCGTTCACCGTGGGCGGCGGCATCCGCGCCGTCACCGACGCGCGCACCATGCTGCGCGCCGGTGCCGACAAGGTGAGCGTCAACACCGCAGCGGTGCAGCGGCCCGAGCTCATCCGTGAGATCGCCGCCGAGTTCGGCGCACAGTGCTGCGTGTGTGCCATCGACGCCAAGCGCAACGCCGACGGGTCGGGATACGAGGTGTACCTGCACGGCGGTCGCACGCCCACGGGCATCGACGCGGTGCGATGGGCCGTCGAGGCCACCCGGCTCGGCGCGGGGGAGATCCTGCTCACCTCGATGGACCGTGACGGCACGAAGGAGGGGTTCGACCTCGGCCTCACCCGCGCGGTCAGCGACGCGGTGGGTGTGCCGGTCATCGCCAGCGGCGGTGTGGGCACGCTCCAGCACCTCGTCGACGGCGTCACCGAGGGCGGTGCCACGGGCGTGCTGGCGGCGAGCATCTTCCACTTCGGCGAGCACACCATCGCCGAGGCGAAGGCGGTCATGGCGGCCGCGGGCGTGACGGTGCGGCCGGCATGATCCAGCTGCTCCGTGCGCCGTTCACGCTGATCGACGGTGGCCTCAGCACTGCGCTCGAAGAGCTCGGCGAGCAGCCCCAGGGCCTGCTCTGGACCGCCGCTGCGCTGCTCGATCGTCCCGAGCTCATCACCGCGGCGCACCGCCGCTACGTGGAGGCGGGCGCCGACGTGGTCATCACGTCGAGCTACCAGGCCAGTGAGCCCGGCTTCGTGGCGGCAGGGCTGTCGGTGGCCGACGCCCGTCGTGTGCTGGCCACCACCACCGACGTGGCCCGTGCGTCGGGCGCAGCGATGGTGGCGTCGTCGGTGGGGCCGTACGGCGCCTACCTGGCGAACGGCAGCGAGTACCGCGGCGACTACGACACCCCGTGGCACGACGTCCGTGCGTTCCACCGGGCCCGCCTCGAGGTGCTGGTCGACACCGGCCCCGACCTGTTCGCCATCGAGACCATCCCGTTGCTCGCCGAGGCCGAGATCGTGGTCGAGGAACTGCGCCGCCTCACCGACGCGCCGGCGTGGCTGACGTTCTCCTGCACCGATGGCACGCACACGTGTGGTGGCGATCTGTTCGCCGAGGCCGCCGCTCGCATCGCTCCGGCCGTGCAGGCCGTGGGCGTGAACTGCACGGCGCCTGTCTTCGTCGCGTCGCTCCTGCGTTCGGCCACCGTCGACGTGCCGTTCGTGGTGTACCCCAACCACGGGGCCGCATGGGACGCCGAGCACAAGTGCTGGATCGGCCCCACCGGTGGCGCCGAACTGCCCGGCCTGGTGCCCACCTGGCTCGAGGCGGGCGCCCGCCTCATCGGCGGCTGCTGCGGTGTGGGCAGCGAGGGCATCCGCGCGCTCGACGCGCTTCGACACGCCGCTTGATGCGTGCTCACCGGCAGGGCGTTATGGTGCCGGGCATGGCAAAGATGCAGTACCGACGTCTCGGTCGGAGTGGGTTGCAGGTGTCCGTCCTCTCGTTCGGCAGCTGGGTGTCGTTCGACAACCAGATGAAGGACGACCTCGCCGCCGAGTGCATGCAGACGGCGTTCGACGCCGGCTGCAACTTCTTCGACA
>SXKB01000317.1 GCA_005778215.1 Actinomycetota bacterium
GACCTGGTCGGTGCTCACCTCGAACAGCGCCTCGTCGGCTGCGACGGTGTCGCCGACCTTCTTGAACCAGCGCGTGATGGTGCCTTCGGTGACGGTCTCGCCCAGTTGCGGGAGGGTGACGTCGGCCATGGTGGGGAACTCCTCGTGAGTGGTTGCGATCGGGGGGTCAGGCGTTGAGGCTGCGGCCGGTGAGCGACAGCACGGTCTCGCCGAACAGTTCGGAGAGGCTGGGGTGGGGCTGGATGAACTCGGCCACCTCGGCGACCGTGGCTTCCCAGTTCACGGCAAGGTACCCGCCGCTGAGCTGCTCGGTGACCCACGGTCCCACCATGTGGACGCCGAGGATCTGGCCGGCGGTGCCGTCGGCGTTCTTCTTGGCGATGATCTTCACCAGGCCGTCGAGCTCGCCCAGGATCTGCGCGCGGCTGTTGGCACGGAACTGGTGCTTCGCCACCACCACGTCGTGGCCGGCCTCGCGGGCGGCCTCTTCGCTCGGGCCGGCGAACGCCACTTCGGGGTGGCAGTAGATGGCCCACGGCACCCGGTCGTACGCGATCGGCACGGGCGACTCGCCCAGCAGGTGTTTGGTGACCAGGATGGCCTCGGCGTAGCCCACGTGCGCGAGCGCCGGGGTGTTGATGAGGTCGCCGATGGCGTACACGCCGGGCTCACCGGTGCGGCAGTACTCGTCGACCTGCACGAAGCCGCGCTGATCGACCTGCACCGCGGTGCCCTGCAGACCCAGTTGGTCGGCGAAGGGTCGGCGACCGATGCTCACCACCACGGCGTCGACCTCGAGCTGCTGCACTGCGCCGTCGGGGCCGCTGTACTGCACCACGGTGCCACCGCTGCCGTTGGGCGTGTGGCCGAGCACCTTCGCATCGGTCTTGATGTCGATGCGCTTCTTCTTGAAGCTGCGCACCACCACGTTGGCGACGTCGGCGTCGAGACCGGGAAGGACCTTCGGCAGGCCTTCGAGGATGGTGACCTCGGCGCCGAGATCGGCGAACGTGCTGGCGAACTCACAGCCGATGGCGCCACCACCGATGACCGCCACGCGTGCGGGCAGCGACTGCAGCATCAGCACCTCGTCGCTGGTCATCACCGGGCCGGCGGGTTCGAAGCCGGGAATGGTGCGCGGCACCGAGCCAGCGGCCAGCAGCACGTGCCGCCCCGTGAGGGTGGAACTGCTGCCATCGGGGTGCTGCACGGTGACGGTGCGGTTCGGGCCGAGCGAGCCGACGCCGTCGAGGATGGTGATCTTCTTCGACTTCATGAACCCGCCGAGGCTCTTCACGATGCCGTCGACGATCTTCTGCTTGCGGGCCTGGATGGCACCGAAGTTCACCACCGGCGCGGACGACTCGATGCCGAAGTCGGCGGCGTGCGCGACGTGGCGGTTCACTGCGGCCGACTCGAGGTACGCCTTCGCGGGGATGCAGCCACGGTTGAGACACGTGCCGCCGAGCGAATCCTTCTCCACCACGGCCACGTTGAGGCCGGCGGAGGTGGCGTAGAGCGCTGCTCCGTAGCCGCCGGGGCCGCCGCCGATGACCACGAGGTCGAACTGCTCTTCCATCGATGCCTGCTCCACTTCTCTGCGGTGCCGTTGATCCGAAGGGCAAACGGTACCGCTTCCCGACGCAGGTCAGCGCAGGTGGTGGTGATTACACCAGTTTCCAGCGCACCGTCTCGGCGGCCCGTGCGAACACCAACAGCCGGTCGCCGCCCTGCACGTCGGCGGTGCCGAACGTGAGGGTGCACGTGACCGGCTCCACCGTGAACCCGGTGCAGGCGTCGGCCCCGCGCTGGTTGGGCTGTGCCGTGGCCTCGGGACCGACGAGGGTGAACCCGTCGAGCCCGTCGGCGTCGTCGACCCCCGACAGGGTGACGGTGACGATGGCCACGCCGTCGGCCTCCTCGAACCGCTCCACCAGCACGTTCGCATCGCCGGCCGAACCCGACCCGCCCACCTGGAGCAGCGGGGCGGTCTCCTGGCCGGCGAGGCGCAGCAACTGCACGGTGCCGGCGATGAGGATGGCCAGGCCGCAGGTGACGGCGAGCAGCAGAAGAGTGCGGGTCCGCATGGCGCGCTCAGGCTACGGCCGGTAACGTCCGCCTCCATGCGTCGCCTGCTGATCTCCGCCGCTCTGGCCGGGCTGTTGCTCAGCGCGTGCGGCGACGATCCGCGCACCGGCAACGCCGGCACCTCGGGCACGTCCGACGCCGCGGGGGTCACTGCGGCACCGGTCAGCACCGCACCGCTCGACACGGCCTCCCCCGATCAGGCGGCCACCGCACCCGAGGCGCTGCAGTTCTCCGCCCCGGTGGTGGGTGGCGGCGAACTCGACCTGCGTGCCTACGCCGGCCAGACGGTGGCGTTCTGGTTCTGGGCCCCCACTTGAAGCACCTGCAACCGTGAAGCCCCCTCGGTCGAGGAGGCCAGCAAGCAGTACGCCGGCAAGGTGCAGTTCGTCGGCGTGGCGTGGTTCGGCGACGAGGACTCGTTCCAGGGGTTCATCGGTAAGCACGGCCTCACGTTCCCGCAGGTGAGCGACGACCCCGGCGAGGTGTTCGCCCGGTTCGGCGTGCCGTCGCAGCCCGCACTCGTGGTGGTGCGCCCCGACGGGTCCACCGAGCAACTGCTCGGCGCAGTCGACGAGGACGTGTT
Source organism: Actinomycetota bacterium (assembly GCA_005778215.1). Classification (GTDB taxonomy): domain Bacteria; phylum Actinomycetota; class Acidimicrobiia; order Acidimicrobiales; family Ilumatobacteraceae; genus UBA668. The sequence goes on from SXKB01000317.1 coordinate 2,672, forward strand.
GAAGAACGTGCTCGGCGACCCGTCGGCATAGGCTCGCCCGCATGGGCCTCCGCGATCTCGCCAAGCGTCTCACCGCCACCGTCGAACAGATCGACGACGAACGCCTGCAGGACCGCTTCGCCGGCCTCGCGCTCACGTCGCTGGGCGACCTCGAGGCGCGGGTGGCCGCACGCGTCGGTGGCGAGGTCAGCCGCACGCGCATCGTGCCGCGCTCGGGTGTGCCCTCGTTCGAGATCACCGTCGCCGATGGCACGGGCACCGCGGTGGCGGTGTTCACGGGTCGCCGCTACCTGGCCGGTCTCGAGCACGGCCGGGCCGTGGTGCTGGAGGGTGTCGCCCGTGCAGAGCGCGGTCGCCTGGTGATGCTCAACCCGGCCTACACCCTGTTGCCGTAGCCGTCAGCCGATCAGCAGGTCGCGGACCGCGTCCTCGCTCTCGGCGGTGACCAGCACGAGCACTTCGTCGCCCTGGCGCAGGATGGTGTCGCCGCGCGGCACCACCACCTTCTCGTCGCGCAGGATGGCCACCACCGTGGTGTCGCGCGGGAAGCCGATCTCGACGATCTCCTTGTCGAGCGACGGCGACCCCTCGGCCAGCGTGACCTCGGCCAACTTCGCCCGGCCACCCTCGAACGACAGCAGCCGCACGAACGAACCGACGCTGACGGCCTCCTGCACCAGACCGGTGATGAGGTGCGGGGTGCTGACGGACACGTCGACACCCCAGGTCTCGTTGAACATCCACTCGTTGTTCGGGTTGTTCACGCGGGCCACCACGCGGGGCACCGCGAACTCCTGCTTGGCCAGCAGCGACACGACCAGGTTGTCCTCGTCGTCACCGGTGACCGAGGCCACCACGTCGGCGGTCTCGAGCCCGGCGTCCTTCAGCACGCTGATGTCGCACGCGTCGCCCTTCACCCAGTGGGCGGCCTCGATGGTGGCGTCGTGACGGCCCACCACGTCGGCGTCGTTGTCGATGATGGTGACCCGGTGGCCGCTGCCCACGAGCTGTTCGGCGATGAAGCGGCCCACGCTGCCGCCGCCGGCGATGACGATGTTCATGGTGCGCTCCTAGTGGCCGCTGCCCGCAGCGGGGCCGGCCGTGAGTTCGTCGAGTCGGGACATCGCGTCGTGGGCGACGGCCAGGTAGACCACGTCACCCTCCTGCGCCACGGTCTGCACCGTGGGCAGCATGGCCGTACCGAGCCGGCTCAGTGCCATCACGCGCACGCCGGCGTCCTCGATGTCGAGCAGACGGTGACCGGCCCAGGCGCGGGCGAGCGACCGTTCCACCAGCGACACCTTGGCGCTGGGGTCCACCCACTCGACCGCGTCGGTCTGGGGCACCAGGCGGCGCAGCACGCGCTCGGTGGTCCACAACGCGGGGGCGACGGTGGCGATGCCGAGGCGCTGGTAGATGGCCGCACGACGGGGGTCGTAGATGCGGGCGACCACCCGGTCGATGCCGAACGTCTCGCGGGCCACGCGGGCCACGAGGATGTTGGAGTTGTCGCCGTTGGTGACGGCGGCCACGGCCTCGGCACGCTCGATGCCGGCCCGCACCAACAGGTCGCGGTCGAAGCCGATGCCGGCGATCGTGTCGCCCGGGAAGTCGGCGCCGAGGCGCTCGAACGCGCTCTTCTTTCGGTCGATGACGGACACCGTGTGCCCTTCATCGAGGAGGTTGCGGGCGAGGGACGACCCAACACGTCCGCACCCGACGATCACCACGTGCACGATGACTCCTTCCGGCAATTGCCGACCGGCACTGTAACCGGGCGTAGGGTACCCAACACATATGTTCCAATCGCTGAAGCGCCTCATCATCGGGCGGCCGATCGCCACCGCCGACGAAGGTCACCAACGCCTGCCGAAGAAAGTCGCACTGCCGGTCTTCGCGAGCGATGCCATCTCGTCCACCGCGTACGCCACCGACGAGATCCTCCATGTGCTGCTCATCGGCGCCGGTATCGGGTACGCAGCGTTCACCCGCTTGGTCCCCCTGTCGATCGTCGTGGCCGTCCTGCTCGTCATCGTGGTCACGAGCTACCGACAGACCATCCATGCGTACCCCAACGGCGGCGGTAGCTACATCGTCAGCAAGGAGAACCTCGGCACGGTCCCCTCGTTGGTCGCCGGGTCCTCGCTGCTCGTCGACTACATCCTCACGGTCGCCGTGTCCGTGGCAGGCGGCGTCCTGGCCATTCGCTCCGCCTTCGGTTTCGACAGCAAGTGGACCGTACCGATCTGCCTGCTGTGCGTCCTGCTGATGACACTCGCGAACCTGCGCGGCCTGAAGGAGTCCGGCAGCCTCTTCGCACCGCCGACGTACCTCTACGTCGGCTCCCTGATCGTGCTCATCATCGTCGGCCTCGTCCGGGTCTTCGTGTTCGACAACATCGAGCCCATCGACCCCGAGACGGTGAGCGAGGAAGCAGTCGAACTGGCCAAGGGCGCGTCGAGCCTGGGGTTGATGATGCTGCTGCGCGCGTTCTCGTCGGGTGCCGTCGCGTTGTCGGGCGTCGAGGCAGTGTCGAACGGCGTGCCGGCGTTCAAGAAGCCGGAGTCGAAGAACGCCGCCACCACCATCGTCATCATGGCCACCATCCTCGGCACCTGCTTCCTCGGCATCTCGATCCTGGCATCGCACCTCAAGCCCATCCGCGGCGAGGACGACCCCACCGGCATCGCGTTGATGGCGCAGCAGGTCTACGACGGAAAGAACGTGATGTTCTGGATCATGCAGATCTCGACGTTCGCCATCCTCATCCTTGCGGCGAACACCGCGTACGCCGACTTCCCGCGGCTCTCGAGCATCATCGCCAAGGACGGCTTCCTTCCGCGCCAGTTCTCCAACCGCGGCGATCGACTGGTGTTCTCCAACGGCGTCATCTTCCTCGCCGTCGTCGCCAGCGTGCTGATCTGGGCATTCGACGGACAGATCAGCGCGCTCATCCCGCTCTACGCGTTCGGCGTCTTCACGGGCTTCACACTCAGCCAGTCGGGCATGGTCATCCACCACCTGCGCCTGCGAGAACCTCGCTGGAAGCTCAGCCTCGCCATCAACGCCATCGGCGCGTTCACCACCGGACTCATCGCCGTCATCGTCGTCGTGTCGAAGTTCACCCAGGGTGCGTGGATCCCCGCCTTCCTCATTCCCATCATGGTGACGATCTTCTACTCGATCGGGAAGCACTACCACCGGGTGAAGAAGTCGCTCGTCGTGCCGCCGGGCTACAAGGCGCAGCGGCACACGCACTACGTGGTGGTGCTCGTGGGCAAGGTGAACCGCGGTGTCATCGACGCGATCGGCTATGCGCGCAGCCTCGCCCCCGAGCGCATCATCGCCCTGTCGGTGGTGCAGGACCCGGAAGAGGAACGCCACCTGCACGAGCAGTGGGACGAGTACGACATCCCCATCGAACTGCACACCGTGTCGTCGCCCTACCGCGAACTCACCCGGCCGGTGTTCGCCTTCCTCGACGAGATCGACCAGGAACGCGACGACGACATCATCACGGTCGTCATCCCGGAGTCGGTCACGAAGGTGCAGAGCCAGTGGCTGCACAACCAGTCGGCCCTCGCACTGAAGGCCCGTCTGCTGTACCGCCCGCACACCGTGGTGGTCAGCGTGCCCGTGCACGTCGACTGACGTCACACTCGAAGTTCCGGGCAGGCCACGACAGTTCGCCACAGCCGGGCGTACGGTGATCGGTATGCGAGTCATCATCTCCGGCGCCAGTGGCCTCATCGGCAGCGCGCTCACCACCCATCTCCGAGGGCTGGGGCACGATCCCGTGGCGCTCGTGCGCCGACCGGCCGGCAGCAACGAGATCCAGTGGGACCCGGCGAAGGGCGTGCTCGATCCCGAGTCGCTGGCCGGCGCCGACGCCGTGGTGCACCTCGCGGGTGCCGGTATCGGCGACCGCCGGTGGACCGACGACTACAAGCGCGAACTGGTCGAGAGCCGCACCAAGGGCACGGCACTGCTGGCCGAGCGCATCGCCGAGTGCAGCCAGCGCCCCGGTGTGCTGCTGAGCGGTTCGGCCATCGGCTACTACGGCCCGAACGACGACCGCGAGCTCGACGAGCAGTCGCCCGCCGGCACCGACTTCCTGGCCGACCTGTGTGTGCAGTGGGAGGCCGCCACGGCACCCGCGGCGGCAGCGGGTGTACGCGTGGCGCATCTGCGCACCGGCATCGTGCTGTCGAAGCAGGGCGGCGCGTTGAAGAAGATGCTGCCGCTGTTCAAGCTGGGCGCCGGTGGCAAGTTCGGCAAGGGCGACCAGTGGCAGAGCTGGATCTCGCTGCCCGACGAGGTGGGCGCGATCACCCATCTGCTCACCGCCGACGTGCACGGCGCCGTCAACCTCACGGCGCCCGCGCCGGTGCGCAACCGAGAATTCGCGAAGACGCTCGGCTCGGTGCTGCATCGTCCCTCGGTGGTGCCGGTGCCCGCCTTCGGTCCGAAGTTGCTGCTCGGCGGCGAACTGGCCGACGCCCTGTTGTTCACCGGACAGCGCGTGCTGCCCACCGTGCTGCAGGGTGCGGGGTACCAGTTCCAGCACCCGACGCTCGACGTGGCGCTGCGGGCGGTGCTGGCGGGCTGACCGTCGCGCAGCCGGCCGTCACTGGGTCGCGGTGTCGACACCCGGCCAGCGAGCGAGCGCGGCATCGAGGTCGAGGCGCCACGTGCCCACATCGGTGGGCCAGTCGGCGCGGGGCACCGCCCACATGATCTCGAACTCGAGACCGTCGGGGTCCTTGGCGTAGAGACTCTTGCTCACGCCGTGGTCGCTCTCACCCACGAGCGAGCCCACCTCGAGCAGGCGGGCCCGCAGCGCGGCCAGTTCCTCGATGGTGTGCACCTGCCATGCGAGGTGGTAGAGCCCGACCGAGTGGGGGGCCGTCGGTCGGTCGCCCACCTGCATCACGGCGAGGTCGTGATCGTTGTCGGATCCGTCGGCCTGGAGGAAGAACGCCTGGTCACCCATTGCGGCCCGCACGGTGAAGCCGAGCACGTCGGTGTAGAAGGCGGCGCTGCGTTGTGCGTCACGCACGTACAGCACGGCGTGGTTGAGTCGCTTGATGGTCATGACGTTCTCCCTCCGGGCCCGGTTCGGGTCAGGCCTTCAGTGCCTCGATCTCGAGCACGATCTTCACCTTGTCACCGACGAGCACGCCGCCGGTCTCGAGTGCAGCATTCCACTCCATGCCGAAGTCCTTGCGATTGATCTCGCCCTCGGCGGTGAAGCCGGCCTTGGTGTTGCCCCACGGGTCCTGCGCGACGCCCTCGAACTCGAGGTCGAAGTCGATCGACCTGGTGATGCCGCGGATGGTGAGCTCGGTGTGCAGCACGTAGTCGGCGCCGCGCGCCTCGATGCCGGTGGACACGAGCGACATCGTGGGGTGGGCCTCGGCCTCGAAGAAGTCGGCGCTCTGCAGGTGGCCGTCGCGGCCCTCGTCGTTGGTGGTGATGGAGGCCACCTGCACGACGGCCTCGACCTTCGACTCGAGCGGGTTGTCGCCGACGGTGATGGTGCCGGCGAAGTCGGTGAACCGGCCGCGCACCTTGGCGACCATGAGGTGGCGGACGACGAACCCGACCATCGAGTGGCTCGGGTCGACGGTCCAGGTGCCGGCGGTGAGGGCGGCGAGTGCGGGGTTCGGGTTGGTGGTGGCGGTGGACATGGGGGTTGCTCTCCTGGGTGTGGTCGCCCCGGTGTGGGCGATTGCTTGCGGGTGCAACTAACCATAGCGAGGATTATTTCACCTCGCAACATTTTCTTGTTGCAACTCATCGGATACCCTGTGGGGCATGGCGACCGACTGGCTCTCCGAGTCCGAGCAGCACTCCTGGCGGAACTTCATCATGACGGTGCACGACCTGATGGCGGCGCTCGAGGCCGACCTCGCGCCGCACGGCCTCACCATGGGCGACTACGAGGTGCTCGTGTGGCTCAGCGAGGCCGAGCAGAACCGCATGCGCATGTGCGACCTCGCCGGCGCACTGCAGCTCTCCCCCAGCGGACTCACCCGCCGCCTCGACGGCATGGTGAAGAACGGCTGGGTCGAGCGTGCGTCGTGCGAGTCCGATCGCCGCGTGATGTGGGCCCACCTCACCGGGTCGGGTCTCGCGAAGATGAAGGCGGTCGCACCCGACCACGTCGCCAGCGTGCGTCGCCACGTACTCGACCCGCTCGGGCCCGAGGGCGTGGCGCAGCTCGGCGAGATCTTCGGCAACATCGGCGCGCGTCTCCACGACGCCCAGCCCGCCTGACCATGGCGCTGTCGCTGCCGCAGGGATTTCGCGCGCACGTCACCAACGTGGGCGTGAAGGACGACACCGACGACTTCACCATCGTGGCCGGCGACGGCCCGTGCGCGGTGGCCGGCGTGTTCACGCAGAGCTCGTTCGCCGGGCCCAGCGTGCTGGTGAGCCGCCGCCACCTCCAGCACGGCAGCGCTCGTGCGATGGTGGTCGTCTCCAAGAACGCGAACGTCGCCACCGGCGAACAGGGCATGCGCGACGCCGAGGAAGTGGTGGCCGGTGTCGCCGCATCGCTCGGTTGCGAACCCACCGAGGTGCTCATCGCCTCCACCGGCGTCATCGGGCGCGCCTACCCGATGGACCGCATCCGCGCCGGCCTCGCCGCGATCCCCACCCCACTGCCCGGCACCGACGCCGACGCCGTGGCGCGCGGCATCATGACCACCGACACCGTGCCGAAGACCGCCACCGCAACGGCCGGCGCCGCCACCGTGGTCGGCGTCGCGAAGGGCGTCGGCATGATCGAGCCGAACATGGCCACGATGATCTCGATGGTGTTCACCGATGCGCAGCTCACCAGCGCTGCACTCGACGCCGTGTTCCGCCGCGTGGTCGACCGCACGTTCAACTGCGTCTCCGTCGACACCGACACGTCCACCAGCGACACCGCCGTGGTGCTCGCCAGTGGCGTGGCCGGACCGGTCGACGAGGCTGAGTTCGAAGCGGCGTTGTACTCCGTCTGTGAGTCGCTCGCGAAGCAGATCGCCTACGACGGCGAGGGTGCGTCCACACTCATCGAAGTGCACGTCGACCAGGCGGCGTCCGCCGAGCAGGCGAAGCGCGTCGCGAAGGCCATCGTGAACTCGCCGCTGGTGAAGACCGCCATCCACGGCGCCGACCCCAACTGGGGGCGGGTGGCCATGGCCGTGGGCAAGAGCACCACCGCCGACGAGGTCGACCAGACCGCGGTGGTCATCCGCTTCGGCACCATGGAGGTGTACCCGGCGCCGCTCGGCGCCGCCGAGCTCGACGCACTCGCGCAGTACATGCGCGGTGCCGAGGTGCGCATCCACGTCAGTCTCGCCACCGGCGGTTCGGCCGCAGCCACCGTCTGGGGCTGCGACCTCACCGATGGCTACGTGCGCATCAACGCCGACTACACCACCTGACGCCGGTCAGTCCTTCTTCACCACCAGGGCGAACTCGGTGGAGCCGTCGTGTGCGTGGCCGTGCACGTCACGGGCCGAGCGCACCGCCAGGCCGGCGGCCTCGGCCATCTCGGTGAGCGCCGCGGGTGACGCCCAATGGATGCACCAGTCGCGCTCCAACCGCTCGGTCTCGCCCTGGCGAACACGCTCGTAGCGCAGTCGCGTGACCTCGGTGCGCTCGCCCTCGTCCCGGCGCACACCGAGCACCGTGACCGCGATCTCGCTGCCATCGCCGAGTACGCGGCGTTTCGACCACCCCGTGGCGTCGGCGCGGCGCTCGGGCACGAAGAACGTGAGCAACGCTGCGCCCTCGGGGTGCAGATGCGGCCGCAGCGCGACGAACGCCGCACGCAGGTGGTCGTCGGTGGGCAGCAGGTTCCAGTTCGAGGTGGCGGCGTAGATCGATCGGTACGTGCGACCGAGCGCCATCGTCTCGAACGTCGCTTCGTGCAACGTGACCGTCAGGCCCCGCTCGGCGGCGGCCGCCGCACAGCGCCGGAGCATGTCGGGCGACGCGTCGAGCCCCTCCACGTCGAGGCCTGCGGCGCGCAGTTCGAGCATCGGATCACCGTCCCCACAACCGAGGTCGAGCGCCGGCTCGCCGTAGCGCCGGACGAACCGCTCCACCATGGCGCGGTCGGGCCGCCCGCTGCGGAGCTCGGCGTACAGGTCGGCCACGAGGCCGGTGTAGAAGTGCGCCGCGTCAACCACCGCGCCGCCGCGCCACGTCGTCCCACACGGCCGACACGTCGGCCACCTCGGCGCGCAGACCCTTGTGGCCGAACCGCATGGTGCGCAGGAACTGCTCGGCCTCGCGCGTGCCGATGTCGGCGGCCTCTGTGTCGTCGGCCGCGCCGCGCACCTCGTACCGGAGATTGAAGAACGCGATGCGATCGTCGTACGTGAAGGTGCCTTCCGCAGTGAACGCCGACACGAAGATGTCGTGCTCGGGCTGCGCCGAGACCAGATAGCGGCGCGCCTCGTCGGACAGGTCGTGGAACCGTCCGCGCACCGTGACGCGATGCACACGCTCGTCGCTCATCGCCGGCACCCTAGGCCGCCGGTGCGGGTCGATGCGCCGGAGTATCGATCAGCCGGCGACCACGTAGCTGGTCATCGACAGCGAGCCGTAGTCGTAGCCACCCACCAGCACGTCGGCCGTGACGTCGGCGGCGTCGGCGAGGCCCGCCACGTAGAGCAGCGGGATGAAGTGATCGGGCGTCGGCGCAGCGCGCAGGAAGTGCTCGTGTGTGGCGAGTTCGGTGATGCGCGCCGGCGCGGTGGCCATCAGCGATCGCCCCGCTTCGTCGACGGCCTGCGCCCAGGGTGCACCTGCGCCGGGTGCACCCCAGTCGATGGCGCGCAGGTTGTGCACCACGTGGCCGCTGGCGACCACCAGCACGCCCTCGTCGCGCAGCGGTGCGAGCGCTGCGCCGAGCGCGAGGTGCTCGTCGAACGACTTGTTCGCGTCGATCGACAGTTGCACCACCGGCACGTCGGACTCCGGGAACATGTGCACCAGGATCGACCAGGTGCCGTGGTCGAGCCCCCACTGCGATTCGTCGAGGTACACGTCGGTGGGCAACAGGTCGGCGACACGACCGGCCAACGCCGGCGAGCCGGGCGCCGGGTACTGCACCTCGTGCAGCGCCTGTGGGAACCCACCGAAGTCGTGGATGGTGCGCGGCTGGGCCATGGCCGTGACGGCGGTGGCGTTCACGTACCAGTGCGCCGAGATGGCGAGGATGGCGGTGGGCGTGGGGATGGACCGACCGAAGTCGTGCCACGCCTCGGTGTACCGGTTGTGTTCGAGGGTGTTCATCGGGCTGCCGTGACCCACGAACACGGCCGGCATCGTGGCGGTCATGTCGTCGCCTGCCGTTCGTCGAGCCACCGGCCGAGCGCATCGACGGTGGCCTGGGTGAGGTGGTGCCCGGCGGGTTCGCGGCGGGCCAGCACCGCAGCACCCGAGCCGCCGGTGAGGTAGTCCCACGTGCGGGCCTGCAGGTCCGGCGGGATCACCGTGTCGTCGGTGCCGAGCGTGAGGAACACGGCGGCACCGTCGAGGTGACCGGGCACGGTGGGCACCCCGGCGTCGAACGGGATGGTGCCGTGCAGCACTGCCACACCGCCGAAGCGTGCGGGGTCGGCCAGCAGCAGGCCACCGGCGAACGCCGCACCGCCGCTGAACCCCACCAGGAACACCGGCCGATCACCCGGCTCCTCGGCGTCGAGCCAGGTCCGGAACCACGCCATCGTCTCGGCCAACGACTCGGCCACCGGTCGTCCAATGCTGCGGTTCGCGAACCAGGCGAACCCGCTGCCCTCGGCGATGGGTGCGCGCACCGCCGCATACCGGAACGAACTGGGCAGGTGCTCGGCGAGGCCGATGATGTCGCCGGCATCGGAGCCCCGACCGTGGAACAGCACGACCAGCGGAGCCCCGGCGCCGGCGTCGCCATGTCGCACCACCGTCGGAGGAAGAAACGTTGTCACCGCAATAGTTTACCAGCTCCACCATCTCCCCCGACACCTTCGGGCCGGCGAGGTCGCGCGACTTCCACCGTTTCGGTGGAATTCGTGTGACGTCGGTGCGGGAATGCGGCGAGGGCCGGGCGTCCACCCCGAAGGGTGGGCGCCCGGCCCTCGTGCGACACCGATCAGCGACGCAAGGTCACTTCGGTGGCATGCGGCTGCCGCCGTCGACGCGGATGGTCTCGGCGTGCATGTAGCTGTTGGTGACGCACTCGACCACCATCGACGCGAGCTCGCTCTGGAAGCCCAGACGCTGCGGGAAGAGCACACCCTTCTGCAGCTGCGCCTTGAAGGCCTCGCTGTTCTCGCCCTCACCGTAGATGGGGGTGTCGATGAGGCCCGGCGCCACCGTGTTGACGCGCACGCCGATGGCAGCCAGGTCGCGGGCGATGGGCAGGGTCTTGCCGACCACGCCACCCTTCGACGCCGAGTAGCTGGCCTGGCCGATCTGACCGTCGAACGCCGCCACCGAGGCGAGGTTGACGATGGCGCCACGCTCGCCGTACTCGAGCGGCTCGGTGGTGCTCATCGCGGTGGCCGCGATGCGGATGCAGTCGAAGCTGCCCACGAGGTTGATGGCGATGACCTTCTTGAAGGCGTCGAGGTTGGCGGCGGAGTCGTAGCTGCCGTCCTTGCCGACCGTGCGCTGCGCCCAGCCGATGCCGGCCGAGTTCACGAGCACGCGCAGCGGGCCCATGCTCTTCGCCATCTCGACAGCGTTCTTGATGTCGTCGGTGTTGGTGACGTCGACCGCGCAGAACGCGCCGCCGATCTCGTCGGCCAGCGCCGAACCCTTCTCCTGCTGATGCGGCAGGTCGGCCACGACGACCTTGGCACCCTTCGATGCCAGAAGACGTGCAGAGGCGGCCCCGATACCCGAGGCACCACCGGTGACGATTGCGCTCACTCCATTGATGTCCATGGAGCGCGACCCTACGCGGACGCAGGGGGCGAGACCCAAGCGGAGGGGCGACTACGGTGCGCCCTCATGCCGGGTCCGCTGCAGGGAATCAAGGTCGTCGAGGCGTGCCAGATGGTGGCGGGTCCCATGGCAGCGATGTTGTGCGCCGACCTCGGCGCCGACGTGGTGAAGGTGGAGCAGCCCAAGGGCGGCGACCGCATGCGGCTGCTCGGCCACCGGGTGGGTGGCATCAGCGCGTTGTGGGCGGGCGTCAACCGCGGCAAGCGCTGCCTCGTGGCCGACATGCAGCAGCCCGACGGCCTTGCCGTGGTGCGCGACCTGGTGGCCACCGCCGACGTGTTCATCCAGAACTTCCGCCCCGGCGTGGCCGAACGGCTCGGTATCGACGAGGCCACTCTGCGGGGCGCGAATCCTGGCCTGATCTACGTGTCGGTGAGCGGGTTCGGTGAGAGCGGGCCGTACATCGACCAGAAGAGTTACGACTACGTGGTGCAGATGCTGTCGGGCATGGCCGCGTTGCAGGGCGGTGACGGCACCCCGCAGCTCATCCGCAACATCGTGATCGACAAGGTGACGGCGATGACCGCGGCACAGTCGATCCTGGCCGCGCTCGTCGCCCGCGATCGCGGTGCCGGCGGCCAGCACGTGCGGCTCTCGATGATCGACACCGCGCTCGCGTTCCTGTGGCCCGACGGGATGATGCAGCACTCGCTGTTGGCCGACGACGGCCGCGTCACACCCGGGCCGCACATGGCGGACAACTACCTCGTGCGTCCCACCCGCGACTCGTACCTGGCCATGATCGCCACGTCGAACTCGCAGTTCCCCGGTCTGTGCGCGGCGCTCGGCAAGCCCGAGTGGCTCGACGATCCGCGCTTCGCCACGCTCGCCGATCGGGAGGCCAACGCGGCGGTACTCGACGAGCTCATCTCCACCGAGGTGGCCCGCCACGAGGGGCGAGCGCTGGTCGACACCCTCCATTCGCACGACGTGCCGTGTGCGCTGTCGAACCCGTTGCACGAGGTACACCTCGACCCGCAGGTGCAGCACAACGGCATCCTCGTCGAGCACGAGCGGCCGTGGCTGGGGAAGGTGCGCGAACCAAAGCCGCCGGCACGCTTCTCGGTCACGCCCACCGCGCTCGGGCGGCACGCACCGAAGTTCGACGAGCACACCGACGAGATCCTGGCCGAACTGGGCCGCGATGCCGACACGATCGCCGCGCTGCGCGCCAGCGGTGCGGTGGGACCGAGGAGATGAGCATGAGCGAATCCATCCGCATCGAGCACGACGGCGTGTCGCTGCACGCCCTGGTCGACGGCCCGTCCGACGCGCCCACGGTGGTGCTGCTGCACGGCATCACGTCGTCGGTGCGCACCTGGGAGTGGCTGGTGCCGCACCTCACTCCGCAGTACCGCACGGTGCGTCTCGACTTCCGTGGTCACGGCAAGAGCGACCGCACCCCCGACGCGTACGCGATGGAGGGCTACGTGGCCGACGCCGCCGCAGCGTGTCGCACCGCCGACGAGCCGTGCATCGTGGTGGGCCATTCGCTGGGCGGCGCGACCGCGGCAGGTCTGGCACAACGCCACCCCGAGCTGGTGCGCGCCGTCGTGCTCGAAGACCCGCCCATCGGTGCCCTTCGCTCGTTGGAGGGCAACTCGCTCAAGGACGCGTTCGCGCTCATGCGTCAGTCGGTGCCGCAGTTGCAGGCCAACCACGTGCCGGCCGACGTGCTGGCGGGCATCCTCGGCGCGGCCCCCAGTGCCACCGGCCCGGCGTTCGCCGAGTTCCTCCACGGCGACGCGCTCGCGGCGATGGCCGGCGGCCTGCTGGAGCTCGACGCCACCGTCCTCGACGCCGTGGTGGAAGGTCGCCCGATGATCCCGGTGTTCGATCCCGAGCAGCCCATCACCCAACCCGCACTGCTGCTGGCCGCCGACCCCACCAAGCCCGACTGCGTGGCGCGTCCGGCCGACACCGAACAGTTCGCCTGCGTGTCGCCCCATGCGGAGGTGGTCACGATGACCGGCGCCGGCCATCTGGTGCACGACGAACTCGCCCACCGCGACGAGTTCCTGCGGCTGGTCCAGGGCTTCCTCACCTCCCTGGGCTGACGCCGGCTAGAGCTCGAACAACCGGTCCTGCTGCGGCGGTTCCGGCGCTTCGTCGCGATCGGCTGCGAACGGGCCTTTCGCCGCCGCCACGGCGAGCTGGTCGACGAGGTCGTTCATCGCGTTGCCGCTGTGACCCTTCACCCAGCGGAAGGCCGGCTTGCGCGCCAGCACCAGCTCGATGAGCGGCTTCCACAGGTCGGCGTTCGCCACCGGCTCCTTCTTCGAGTTCTTCCATCCATTCGACTGCCACTTCACGTACCAGCGGTCGCGGAAGCAGTGCACGACGTAGGTGGAGTCGCTGACGATGGTGATCTGGTCGCCCTCGACGGTCTTCAGCGCTTCCAGCACGGCCTGGATCTCCATGCGCTGGTTGGTGGTGTGCGCGGCGCCACCGCTGCCGCACGGCGTGCCCTCCGGCGCGACCGCCCACGCCCAGCCACCGGGACCGGGGTTGCCCTGACACGCACCGTCGGTGAAGACCTCGATCATGTGAGTGCCGCCCGCAGCAACGCCTGACCGAGGAACTCGTTCGCGATCTCGGTGGCGGCGTCGGTGGTCCAGTGCACATGGTCGGGGCGCGCCGCCTCGTCGGTCGCCAGGACCGACTGGTCGACCACCCATGCATCGAGGTCGATCACGCGCACCTGTGGGCGGTCGAGTGCGATCTCGTTGATCACCCGGTGGAGCACCTCGTGCCGGGGTCGCTCGGCCTGTTGGTCCTGCGGGGCCGACGGGGTGGGCAACGGCACCGGTTGCATGATCCACGCCACCCTGGGCACGCCGTCGGCGAGCAGTTCGTCGGTGAACGCCGCGAGCTGGTCGCGCATCAGGGCCTCGAGTTCGGGGTCGGTGGGTGACAGGGCGGGACCGCCCTGCACCAGGCTGCGGTCGAGGACGTCCCAGACCGTGGTGATGATCATGACCACATCGGGCTGCAGCGCCGCGATCTTCTCGGGCACCACCTCGTTGCGGTACGCCCCACAGGTGGCATCGACGTCGCGCGGGCCGAAGGCCAGTTCCTGGTAGCCGCCCAGCACCACACCACAGCCGGCACCGGCCACCACTTCCACCTGTGCGAGCGACGGGTTCGCTGCCGCCCAGGCCACCACGCCGGCGCCGGTGGCCTCGGCGGTCGAGTCGCCGACGACGACGATGCGCACCGGCCGCGGCGGCACCACGGCCGTCGTGGTGGTGGCCACCGGGATGGTGGACGTGACGGCGGCGACCGTGTCGTTCACCGACGTGCTCGGCGCGACCGTCGACGGCGGTGCGGTCACCAGTGGGGCCACCGAGTCGGTGCCGATGGACGCTGCCTCGGCCTGGCCTTCGTCGATGCCGTAGAACTTGGCCGTCGCCGGCACCAGGAGCACCATCGCCGCCACCACGGCCGTGCCGGCGAGCGCACCGACCAGGGTGCGCGAGGGCACGAACCAGTCGCTGCGTCGCACGGGACGCTCGACCAGGAAGTAGCTCAGCAACGACACGGCCAGCGTGATGGTGAACTTCACCGCGAAGTCGACCGCCGCCGGCAACCCCCACGCCTCGCGGTCGACGAGCACGAACACCGGCCAGTGGAACAGATAGACGCCGTAACTGATGCGGCCGAGGGCCACGAGCGGCCGCGCCGACAGCACGGTGACCATCGGCCCGCTGACCTGCAGGCCGTAGATGGTGGCGGCGCTGACCACGGCCACCAACGGCAGGAACCCCTCGTAGGCGGGGCCGCTGCCGTCGGGGAACAGCACGCACGCCACGGTGAGCACCACGATGCCGATCGGCGCCAGAACCGCGGCCCGGTCGTGCACCCGGCGCTCGGCGACGACACAGGCCACCAACGCGCCGAACAGGATCTCACTCATCCGCGCCGGTGTGGCCCAGTAGGCCGCGTCGGGACCCCAGACCTGGGCGATGACCGGGGCGGCGACCGACGACGCGAGCGTGAGCACCAGCACGAACCGCAGCGGGCTGCGGCCGCGACGAGCGCTCCAGGCGATGATGCCGAGGAACGCCACGGGCCACAGCCAGTAGAACTGCTCCTCGATCGCGAGCGACCAATAGTGGTCGAGCGGCCGCCGTAGTCCGGCCTGTGCCGCGGTGAGGTCGGCGTAGCTCTCGCCGCTCGCGAGCTTCACCCAGTTGAAGACCTGCAACAACGCACCGAGCACGTCGCGTCGCAGTTTCGTGATGCCGTCCCAGGCGCCGAACGCCGCGAGCACGCAGACCACGGCCAGACACAGCAGGCTCGCCGGCAACAGGCGCCGGGCGCGGCGCGTGTAGAACGCCTTCGCGTCGACGGTGCCCGAGCCGCGGTGTTCGGTGAGCAGCAGCGAGGTGATGAGGAAGCCGCTGAGCGTGAAGAACACCGACACGCCGAGGTACCCGCCGCCCATCCACGAGAACCCGGCGTGGAACAGCAGCACGGCCATCACGGCGAACGCGCGCACGCCGTCGAGCGCGGGTTGGTATGTGATGGTCCGGCGATTCACCGCTGCGAGGTTACGGGGCGGCGAGGCGTTCGACCCGGCACGTCGGCCGTACTCGTCAGCCGGTGACGATGGGAAGTCCGGCGGCCTGCCAGTCGGCGATGCCGCCGAGGTCGTACACCTGGGTGAAGCCGGCGTCGACCATCGCCTGGGCGGCGAGGGCACTGCGGCGGCCCGACTGGCAGTACACGATGTACGCCCCGTCGGTGGGCAGGTCGGCGATGAGGGCGCTGAACTGGCCGCCCTCGACATCCATGTTCACGGCACCTTCGAGGTGGCCGGCGGCGAACTCGCCCGGAGTGCGCACGTCGATCACCGTGAGTTCGGCGCCCATCGACTCGATGAGGGCGGCGCCGTCGGCCGGCGCCACCTTCACGGCACCGGCGCTCACCGCATCGGTGACCTCCGCTGCGGCGGTGGTGCCCGCACTACTGCTGTCGTCACCGCAGGCAGCCGCGCCGAGGAGCAGCAGACCGGAGAGGATCGCCGCCAGGACAGGAGTTCTCGTCATGCGTGCAGCCTAGTACCCCAGGGGGTATCACGCCATCCGCGAAGGAATGGCATGTGACACACTGCACCCATGCGGATGCGATCCCTCCTCGCAGCTGCGATCGCGGCGACGGCAGCACTCTCCTCCATCGCGATCTCGGCCACGCCCCCCGCCGTCGAGGCGGCCGGTACCGCACCGGTGTGCACGTTCGCGAACAGCAACCTGCGCTACTGCAACCGCGTCGTCAACCCCGCCGGCACGCGCGGCTCGATCGGTCTGGTGGGCGACTCGGTGCTGCTCGGCTCGGCCAACGGCGCCAGCAACCCCGGTCTGCCCACGCTGCTCGCGCAACAGGGTTGGTCGCAGATCAGCCTCGTCGCCACGCTGGGCATGCGCACCTACACGTCGACCAACAACCCCGGCGGCGACCAGTGGATCAAGCAGTGGGGCTTGGCCGGCTTCCGACCCGATGTGATCGCCGTGAACCTCGGCGTGAACCACCTCGGCACCTGCACCCCGGCCAACACGACACCGTGCGAGAACCAGATCAGGACACTCCTCACCACCGCCTACGCGGCCATGGGACCCTCCGGCGTGGTGTGGTGGGCGAAGATCCAGCACCGCAGCTACCCGTCGGGGCTGCCCTCGGCCGGCATGCTCGGGTGGAACCTCGCCCTCGACCGCGTCGCCGCCACGCAGCCGCGACTCGTGCTGTGGGACTGGCCGGCGAACACGAGCGGCATCCGACTCGATCTCGGGGGCGTGCATC
Source organism: Actinomycetota bacterium (assembly GCA_005778215.1). GTDB lineage: Bacteria > Actinomycetota > Acidimicrobiia > Acidimicrobiales > Ilumatobacteraceae > UBA668. Next base: position 19,466 of record SXKB01000317.1, read on the forward strand.
CGGTGTCGGGCGCGGAGTACGTGAAGCGCAGCACACGCATGGCCGCCGACATCACGGCGCGCATGCCCGCGGCCCGTCAGGGCACCAACGTCCCACTGCCCGCGGCCGGCACGGCCACCAACTACGAACCGATCGACGAAGTGGTGGTGCACGACACGCGGGCCGACGGCGTGCCGCCGCTCGCGAACGGCGCCGTCGCCGAGATCGACCTCTCGGGCGTCGCGGCCGGGGCCACCTCCGTGGCGCTCACCGTGTCCGCGGCCAACGCCACCCACGCCGGCTTCCTGAGGGTGTACGCCTGCGACGGCGCCGCGCCCACCACGTCGGCGGTGAACTTCGCCGTCGCCCGACAGGCCAGCGCGCAGGTGCTCTCGAAGGTGAGCGCCACCGGCACGGTGTGCGTGCTGAACGTGCAGGGCGACGCGAGCGTGCCGAAGACGGTCGACGTCGTCGTCTCGGTGGAGGGCTGGTTCGGTGCCTCCGCCACCGATCGGTTCACGCCCATCACCCCGGTGCGCGCGTACACCGGCATCGTCAACGGCGCTGCGCCGGCACCAACGCTGCGGCCCACCGACGTCATCGTCAACCTGCCCACCGCACCCGCCGACGCCACCGCCACGGCCGTCATCCTCACCACCCTCGCCGCTGCCGGGGAGTCCACCACCACGGCCCACCGCTGCGGCACCACTCCCGGCACGAACCCCGACGTCTCGGTGCTCCTGGGCGACACCACGGCCGGCGCGTCCTACGTGCCCATCACCCCCGGCGCTCTGGGTGAGCCCGCCACGATCTGCGTGCACCTGTCGTCGCCCACCACCCCACCAGTGGTCATCGTCGACGTGATGGGGTGGTTCCGACCCGGTGTCGGCCTGCAGTTCGCGCCCACCACGCCCACCCGACTGGCCGACACCCGCACCACCATCGGACCGTGGCGACCGCGGCTCGGCCCGCAGCAGGTGGTCGACATCGTTGCCGGGGTGCCCGGCGCACAGGCGGTCAGCGGCACCCTCACCCTGGTGACGCCACTGCGCGCCAACGACTTCACCGCGTTCAACTGCACCGGTTCTCCGCCCAACACCTCGGCGGTGAACGCACGGGCCCTCGGCGTCGCGGCCAACAACATCACCGTCGGTCTGCGCGCCGACAACCGCACGCTGTGCGTGCGCAGCAAGGCGTTCAGCCACATAGTGTTCGACGTGGTCGGCTACTGGATGGTGGCCGCGTGAACCGTCGGGCGGGCCGCTGGATCGCCGCGCTGAGCCTGCTGGCCGGCGGCGTGGCAGCCGCGCCACGCATCGATGCCGCACCGAGGCCCACCGTTGTGCCGGCGTCGAACCGCCTGGTGATGGTGAGCGACTCGGTCGGGCTCGGTGCCATCCCGCAGATGAAGGCGGCGTTCGGCGCGGCCTGGCAGGTCACCGTCACCGGCAAACCCGGGCTGTTCACCGAGTCGCTGGTGGGCTACGCGAACGCAGTGCCGCTCGGCGCGTACGGCGACAACGCCATCGTGGCCACCGGGTACAACTACCCCTACTGGGATCCGTCGCGGTTCGACCGCTCGATCGACCAGATGGTTGCCGCGCTGAAGGCGAAGGGTGTGAAGCGCATCTTCTGGGTGACGATGCGCGAGGTGAAGCCGGCGTACTACCGGTTCTGGAACGGACTGTCCGCCGAGTACAAGCGGCTCTACGGCGCGTATCCCACCGCGAACAACCAGCTCCGGCGAGCCACCGAACGTCATCCGCAACTGTCGATCATCGACTGGGCCGCGGTGTCGGACCGTGTGGGCCTCACGTCCGACCCGATCCACCTCAACCTGTTCGGCGCCACCACCTACGCGGGTCTCGCGCGGGGCACCGTGGTGTCGGGTGCGACCCGCAAGCCCGCCGGCACCGTGAGCAGCATCACCATCGCCGGCGCCCGCGGCGTGCCCGCCGATGCCGCTGCCGTGTCGCTGAACCTCACCGCCATGAACCCGCGGCGCGCCGGCTATCTGGTCGCGTGGCCGTGCGACGAGTCCCGGCCGCCAGTGGGCCACCTGTGGCACCAGGCGGGCCAGACCATCAGCTCCCCCACCGTGGTGCCGCTCGGCCCCTCGGGCACCGTGTGCGTGTTCCAGAGCACCGATACGCACGTCGCCGTCGACGTGAACGGCTGGGTCCCCGCCGGGCAGGGATACGTGGCGATGCGCTCGCAGCCGCTGTGGGTCACCCCCGTCACCGGGGCGCCGGCACCGAACGCCGTCACGAAGGTGCGACTCAGCAGCGCGGTCGGCGCACCCACACCTCCGTTCACGGCCGTGGTGAACCTGCGCACGCAGGCCGTCACCGGCGGTGACGTGCGACTGTTCACCTGCGGCACACCGCTGCCGCTGGTGCCGTCGCGCACGCTCGAGACCGGCCAGACCCAGACCCTCACCCAGCTGGTGGCCACCGATGCCAACGGCGACGTGTGCGTGCAGTACCGCGGTACCGGCCATCAGTGGCTCAGCATCGTCGGGGCGTTCGACGCCACCGCCGATGTGCACCCGTTCCCGTTGCGCCGCATCGTCGACACCCGGACCACGGGGGGTGCACTCGCCGCCGGTCAGGTGCGTCAGGTCGTGGTGGCCGGTACGCCTGCCGTGCCCGCTGTCCCCACGGCGGGTGGCGCATGGCTCACGGTCACCCTGCTCGGGGCCGGCGACTCGTCGGCCGTGAAGATGTGGCCGTGCTCGCTGCCGGCACCCGGCAGCGTGTACTTCTACACGGTGCCCAACCATGCGCGGTCGAACGCCGGTCTGACGGGCCTCGGCGACACGGGCCGGGTGTGCATCAGCTCCACGGTCGCCGGCCACGTGACCGTCGACGCCAGCGGGTGGACCGGCACCTCGTTCACGCCGATGCCCTGGATCCGGGTGCTCGACACCCGCGCTTGACCCGAGGGTCAACGAGTTACCCGCGGGTAGCGGTGGCAGACTGCTGCCCATGATCTTCGACGGTTACGTCAATCAGCTCCCCGACACCGATCCCGGCGAGACGCTCGAGTGGCTCGACAGCCTCGACGCCGTGATCGACACCCATGGCAAGACCCGCGCGCGGTTCCTCCTCAGCAAGCTCCTCGAGCGAGCCCGCGAGTCGCAGGTCAGCTTCCCGGCCACGGTGAGCACGCCGTACATCAACACCATCCCCCGCGAGGCCGAGCCGTGGTTCCCCGGCGACGAGTACATCGAGAAGCGCATCCGCCGCTTCGTGCGCTGGAACGCGGCCGTGTCGGTGGTGCGTGCGAACAAGTCGGCCGACGGCATCGGCGGCCACCTCAGCACGTTCGCCTCCAGCGCGGCGCTGTATGAAATCGGTTTCAACCACTTCTTCCGCGGCAAGGACGACGGCAACGCGGGCGACCACGTGTACTACCAGGGCCACGCCGCCCCCGGCGTGTACGCCCGTGCGTTCCTCGAGCGCCGACTGCAGGAGGACGATCTCGACCACTTCCGCCGCGAGATCGGCCGCAACGGTCAGGGCCTGAGCAGCTATCCGCACCCGCGGCTGATGCCGAACTTCTGGGAGTTCCCCACCGTGAGCATGGGCCTCGGGCCGCTCACCGCGCTCTACCACGCGCGGTTCAACCGGTATCTGCTCAACCGGGAGCTCGACGACACCAGCCAGAGCCGCGTGTGGGCGTTCCTCGGTGACGGCGAGTGCGACGAGCCCGAGACCCTCGGCTCCATCTCCTTGGCCGCCCGAGAGGGCCTCGACAACCTCACCGGGGTCGTCAACTGCAACCTGCAGCGCCTCGAC
>SXKB01000318.1 GCA_005778215.1 Actinomycetota bacterium
CGTCGATCGGGCCGACGTCGGCCATCTGGTGCACCGCGGGGGTGAGCGGGATGTTGGCGCCGGCCATGGCGGCGATGCGGGGGCTCCACACGCCACAGGCGATCACCACGTGCTCGGCCTCGATGCGGCCCTTGTCGGTGACGACCGCCGTCACCTTCGGCAGACCGCCGGGCACGTCCTCGGTCTCGATGTCGAACACCTCGGTGTTCGCCAACACGGTGAGGTTGCCGGCGTTGACGGCTTCCTCGCGCATGCGGGTGCCGGTGGCGAGCGAGTCGACCACCGAGACGCTGGGCGTGTAGTAGCCGCCGAGGAGGATCTCCTCGTTGATGAACGGCACCATCTCCTTGATCTCGCCGGGGGTGACGAGACGGGCATCGATGCCCCAGGCCTTCGCCGAGGTCATGCGGCGCTTGAACTCCTCGAGGCGCTGCGGCTCACGCGCGACCTCGATGCCACCGCAGGTGTTGTTCAGCCCGTGGTCGATGTACTGGTTCTGACTGTCGATCGTCAGGAACGCCATTTCCTTGTTGTGATCGGTCGGGAAGATGAAGTTCGACGCGTGGCCGGTGGAGCCACCGGGATTCGGCAGCGGGCCCTTGTCGAGCAGCACCATGTCGGTCCAGCCGAGACGGCTGAGGTGACCGACCAGACAGTTGCCGACGATGCCGGCGCCGATGATGACGACCTTGGCCTTGGCAGGGACTTCGCTCATGTGGTGTACCCCCCGGTACGGATGTGGAGAGCCCTGACCTTGTGACCGGGGCATGACTGATATATCTTAACCATATCACGCAGCCGATGTCACTCTCCGAACGCGCCTACCACGAGATCCGTCACATGATCGTGCGGCTCGATCTCGCGCCCGGCGACGTGATCCGCGAGGACGAACTGCAGACCACCCTCGGCCTGGGCCGCACCCCCATCCGCGAAGCCCTGCAACGCCTGGTGCGCGACCAGTTCGTCACCGTCATCCCCCGCCGCGGCATGTACGTGAGCGGCATCGACGTGAGCGAACTGGGCCTGCTGTACGAGACCCGCGCCACGCTCGAGCCGTTCGCGATGCGTCTCGCCTGCGTGCGCGGCCAGCAGCACCACTGGGACGAGATGGCCGCTGCGCTCGCGCAGGCTCGTACCCGCAGCACGCCCGACGAACTGATCGCCATCGACCGTCGCTGCCGCGAGATCGTGTGGGAGGCCGCCGACAACCGGTTCCTCACCGACACCCTCGACATGCTCTACGCGCAGAGCGACCGGCTGTGGCACCTGTACCTCGGCGACGTGGCCGACCTGCACCTGATGATCGACGAGCACCGCGAGATCCTCGACGCGCTGCAGGCCGGCGACGCCGACCGCGCCGCCGAGCTCATCGAGGCCCACATGCGCGCGTTCGACGAGCAGATCCGCCACGCCGTCCAGCGCCGCCTCACCTCCCCCCTCGCCGGCTGACGTTCACTCCGCTTGGGCGCGAGACCTCCCGTGTCCGGGTCACTGCGCGCCCATGGGTGCGGAACGTCCTGGATTCGGGACGATTCGCGCCCGAGGATCTAGGGTCGAGGGCGATGTTCACCGTGGGCGCGCTGCTCGTCGGCGCGATCGCTGCGATCGTCACCGGCCTCTCCAAGACCGCACTGCCCGGCGCAGGACTGCTCGCGGTGCCGCTGTTCGCGATGGTCGCCGAGGGCCGCGCCATCCCCGGTGTCACCTTGCCCGTGCTGCTGTTCGCCGACCTGTTCGCGGTGAGCTGGTACCGCCACCACACCCGATGGGATCTGCTGCGCCCCCTCGCCGTCTGGGTCACCGCAGGGTTCGCGGTCGGCACTGCGTTCTTCGTGATCGTCGGCACCAACGTGCGTGCCCTCGAGGTGGTCATCGCGCTCGGCATCATCGCCGTGGTGACGCTGCAGATCGTGCGCATCGTGCGCAACACCCCGCCGCGGCACACCACGACCGCCGAGACCGCGCTGTACGGCACGGCCGGCGGCTTCACCACGTTCGTGTCGAACTCGGCAGGACCGATCATGAACACCTACCTGGTGGGTCTCGGCCTCGACCGCACGGCGCTGGTGGGCACCTCGGCGTGGTTCTACTTCGCGGTGAACCTGGCGAAGATCCCGGTGTACCTCGCCATTGGCGCATGGAGCACCGGCGGCGCGTTCTTCTCGGCCGAGAGCCTGCGCTACGACCTGGTGCTGCTGCCGTTCGTGGTGATCGGCGTGTACGGCGGCCGCGCACTGCTCCCCCGCCTCCACGACCGTTTCTTCCTGTGGCTGGTGCTGGTGCTGTCGCTCGCCGGGGCGGTCAAATTGCTGCTGCCTGGGTGAGGTGCGTGCCGAGGCGTGTGGCTGCCCACGGCAGCGTGACGGCCAGCACCGGACCGGTGCCGAACGCGAACACCACCGTGCCGAGTCCGGCCGCGCCACCCAGCGCGAGACCCAGCAGCAGCAACGTGAGCTCGATGCCCCACCGCACCCAGCGGATGCCCATGCCACGGTCCATGAACGACAGCATCACCAACTCCAGCGGGCCGGCTCCGACGTCGGTGGCCACCACACCCGTGATGCCCGCCCACACCACGAGCAGCCCCAACACCAACAGGCCCGCTCGTGGGACGAGCGCGTCGGGCGACGGGAACAGTGCGAGTCCACCGTTGATGGAGAAGCCGACGATCACGCTGCCGAGCACCGTGGCCACACGCGGCCGACGTCCGAGTGCCCACGCGATGGCCATCGCGACGACGCCGGTGATCCATGCGGCGGTCCCCACGCCGATACCGAACGTGTCACTGATGCCGGTGTTCAGCACGTCGTTGGGCGCGACGCCCAACTCGGCCTCCACCATGGCGGCGACGCCGAGCCCGATGACACTGATCGACACCAGGTACACGCTCACACGTGTGGTGAGCGATGCCACCTCAGATCGGCAGGTTGCCGGTGGCGGAGTGCGTGGTGCCGTGGTCGCGGAACGCTGCGATGCTGCGCTGCGCGATGCGCATCTGGTGGATCTCGTCGGCACCGTCGGCGAAACGAGCCCAACGTGCGTGCTGGTACATGTGCGCGAGTGGCGTGTCGGTGCTGTAGCCCAGCGCGCCGTGCACCTGGATGCTGCGGTCGATCACCCGGTTCAGCATGTTGGCCACGAAGTGCTTCGCCATGCTGACCTCGCTCTTGAAGTCGGCCCCCGTGTCGATGAGGTACGCGGCGTGCAGGATCATCAGCTTCGCCTGGTAGATCTCCATCGACGAGTCGGCGATCATCCACTGGATGCCCTGCTTCTCGGCCAACACGCTGCCGTGCGAGTAGCGCTCGAGTGAACGGGCCACCATCATGTCGAGGGCGGTCTCGGCCTGGCTGATCCAGCGCATGCAGTGCGCCAGACGGGCCGGCCCGAGGCGGTACTGCCCGAGCAGGTGACCCTGCCCACGGCCGCCGAGCATGTTCTCGGCGGGGATGCGCAGGTCCTCGATCACGATCTCGCTGTGCCCGGTGCCGCCGTGCATGGTCTCCACCTCGCGCACGCGGTTCCAGCCGTCACTGGGCAGGTCGACGATGAACGCCGTGTTGGCGGCCTGCGGCAGATCGGGGTTGTCCTCGGTGCGGCAGATGAGGATGGCGAACTTGGCGCGCCGGGCGTTGGAGATGAACCACTTGTGGCCGTTGGCCACCCACTCGTCGCCGTCCTGCACCGCAGTGGTGCGGATGAGCGTGGGGTCGCTGCCGGCCACCTCGGGCTCGGTCATCGCGAAACAGCTCATCGCCGTGCCGTCGCACAGCGGCTTGAGGTACTTCTCCTTCTGCTCGGGCGTGCCCCAGTGCAGCAGGGTGTGCATGTTGCCCTCGTCGGGCGCCTGGCAGTTCAGCACCCACGGGCCGTAGCTGGCCTTCGCAGCCTCCGACTGCACCATTGCGAGCTGCACGTGGCCGAGGCCCATGCCGCCCCAGTCCTTGGGCATGTGCGGCATCCACAGGCCGGCCGCCGCCGCCTTCTTGCGCATGCCGATGAGGATGTTCAGGTATTCGCCGCGGTCTTCGTCGCGGAGCGCGGCGAGTTCGAGCTCGCCGGGCTTCACCACCTCGTTGATGAACGTGCGCACACGCACGCGGATCTCTTCGAGTTCGGGGCTCAGGGTGAAGTCGATGGCCATTCGGGCACTGTAGGTTCCGGAGATGGCTGATGACTTGTTCGAGCTGCACGGCAAGGTTGCGATCGTCACGGGCGGTTCACGCGGGCTGGGCCGGGAGATGGTGCTCGCGTTCGCGGCGCGTGGCGCCGACGTGGTGATCGCGAGCCGCAAGCTCGACAACTGTGAGGTCGTGGCCGAGGAGGTGCGGGCGATGGGCCGTCGCGCACTGCCCATCGCCTACCACGCCGCCAGCTGGTCCGACGCCGAGCGACTGGCAGAGGCCGCCTACGCCGAGTTCGGCACGGTCGACGTCCTGGTCAACAACGCCGGCATGTCGCCGCTGTACCCCAGCCTCGACGCGGTCACCGAGGAGCTGTTCGACAAGGTCATCGGCGTCAATCTGAAGGGTCCGTTCCGACTGTCGGCCATCGTCGGCACGCTCATGGCGGCGGGCAACGGCGGCAGCATCATCAACGTGTCGTCCATCGCCAGCGAGCGCCCCAGCCCGGCCGAGGTGCCCTACGGCGCGGCGAAGGCGGCCGTGAACAACCTCACCAAGGGGCTCGCCGCCTCGTTCGGGCCGAAGGTGCGGGTGAACTGCATCGTGCCCGGCCCGTTCCTGACCGACATCTCGAAGGCCTGGGACATCGAGGCGTTCAACGCTCGGGCCAAGAGCGCGTTCGCGCTCGGCCGTGGTGGCGAACCGCACGAGGTGGTCGGCGCCGCGCTGTACCTCGCATCGAACGCGAGCAGCTACACCACCGGCGCCCTGATCAACATCGACGGCCTGCCCCGCTGATCAGGCGATCAGGTCGAGCGCCTGCTGCAGCAGCGACACCGTGTGCGCGTGCAGCTGGTCGCCGATCTCCTTCGGCGCCATACCGGCGCAGGCGCGGGCATGGGTGCCCTCGAGGATGAGCCCGAGGCGGTAGCAGGCGAGCACCCGGTACCACGGCAGCTCGTCGAGCGGTCGGCCGCTCGCCGCGCCGTAACGGGCGATCACCTCGTCGTGGGTGGGCAGCCCCGGCGCGTGAAGCGTGACCCCTGGCCCGGTGGTGACGGGCCACGTGGCGAGGAGGTGTCCGAGGTCGAGCAGCGGATCACCGATGGTGACCAGCTCCCAGTCGACGATGGCGGCGAGTCCGGGCCGATCGGGGCGCATGAGCACGTTCGCGAAGTGGAAGTCGCCGTGCATGATGCCGGCGCGCACGTCGCGAGGTCGGTGCGCGTCGAGCCACTCCCCCACGCGGTCCACACCGGGCAGATCGGGGCCGGGGTAGCCGGGCAGTTCGCTGTACGAGTCGAGCTGCTTGCGCCACCGGCCCACCTGCCGCTCGGCCCAGCCCTCGAACTTGCCGAGGTCGCCCAGGCCCACGGCCACGTGGTCGACGCGGCTGAGCGCGGCGATCGCGTCGGCCATCGACAGCCCCATCTCGTGCTGCCACGAGGCCTCGGTGGCGTACGCACCAAGCAGGCCGAGCGTGGCGTTGAAGCCGTCGACCGGCTCCATCAGGTAGAAGCTCGCGCCCAGCACCTCGGGGTCGTGTTCGGCGGCGATGAGCGCCGGATGCGGCACGTCGGTACCGGCGATGGCGCCGAGTGCCCGCGCCTCGCGGCGCATGGTCTCGTCGCTGTTGGCCCGCTTGTGCACCGGCGGCCGCCGCAGCACGTACTCACGTGCCGATCGACGGAACCGGAGCAGCACGTTCTGCGTGCCACCAGCGATGAGTTCGGGTTGTTCGATCGGCCCGTCGCCGAGGTCGCGGCCGTCCATCCACGCGGCGAGCACCGCGAGGTCGACACCGGGGATGTCGGTCATCAGCCGGCGCTGCGCACGCCGGCGCCTCCGTCGATCACGTAGGTGTCACCGGTGATCCACGACGCTGCGTCGGAGGCGAGGAACACGGCCAGGTTGGCGATGTCCTGCGGTTCGCCGAGACGCTGCAGCGGCAACTGCTGCGCCAGGCGATCCCCGAAGTTCTCCACCAGGTAGGCCGCGAAGTCGGTCTGCACCAGCCCCGGGGCGATGCCCACCACACGGGTGGGGCCGAGTTCGTTGGCCAACTGGCGGGTGAGGTGGATGAGCGCGGCCTTGGTGAGGTTGTACACGCCCAGCCCGGCCTCCGACCGGAGACCACCCACCGACGCGATGTTCACCATCACGCCGGGCCGGTCCTTCATCGCCTGGTCCCAGGCGGCCTGGCACCAGAACAACGGTCCGCGCAGGTTCACCTGGAACGTCTTGTCGAACCGGCCCTCGTCGACCCCGAGCGTGGCGCCGTAGTACGGGTTCGTGGCGGCGTTGTTCACCAGGATGTCGAGACCGCCGAACCGCTCGATGGTGGCGGCCACGCACTGCCGCGCCACCTCCGGATCACCGGCATTGCCCGCGTACACGGCCACATCGCCGTCCATCTCGGCCGCCGCCGCTTCGAGCGCGTCGAGTTTGCGCGACGAGATCATCACCTTCGCGCCCGACGCGGCCAGCGTCGCGGCGATGGCTTTGCCGATGCCGCGCGAGCCACCGGTGACCAGCGCGACCTTCCCCTCCATCGAGATCTGCATGGAGGCGGACCTTACTCAGCCGCGTGCCGCCTTCATCGCAGCGACGAGTTCGGTGCGGGTGGCGACGCCGAGGCGTTGGTACACGTGGGTGAGGTGTGTCTTCACCGTCTTCTCGCTGATGCCCATGCGCTCGGCGATGTCCTTGTTGCGCAACCCTTCCACCACGAACTCGGCCACCTCTCGTTCGCGAACCGACAACTCGGGCATCGAACGTGCGGGGCGGGCCGACAGGATGGCCTGCGCCGCTCGCGGCGCCAGTGGTGCTTCACCGGCTGCCGCCGCACGCACGGCACGCAGGATGTCGTCCATGTCGCCGTCCTTCAACAGGTACCCCGCTGCGCCGGCGTCGATGGCCTCCAACACCATGCGGCGCTCGGAGAACGACGACAGCACCACCACCGCAGTGTCGGGATGATCGGCCATGATCCGCCGGGTGGCCTCCACGCCGTCCATCCCCGGCATCGAGATGTCCATCAGCACCACGTCGGGCCGGTGCCGCTCCACCAGCGCCAGTGCCGCTTCGCCGTCGCCGGCCTCACCCACGGGCGTGACGTCGTCGGCCGACGACAACAGCATCGCCAGGCCGTGGCGTACCAGTTCGTGATCGTCGACCACCAGCACCTTGATCACCGTGGCACCACCAGAGTGACCCGGGTGCCCGCTCCGGGTGCCGTCACGATGGCGAGCTCGCCACCCGCGGCGCGTGCGACATCAGCCAACAGCCGCACACCGAAGTGCCCGTCCGCCTGCCGCTCCTCCAACTGCGCCGCATCGAAGCCCTTGCCGTCGTCGATGATCTGCAACTCCACTCCGTTCGGTTCGTGATCGCGCAGCAGCACCCGCACCGACGTCGCCTGCGCATGGCTCTCCACGTTGCGCAGTGCCTCTCGGGCCGTGCGATAGATCATCGCGTGCGCCGCTGACGACACCGCACCGGTGATGTCGTCGCGGAACTCGACGTGCACACCGCGAGCCTCGAACGGCGCGAGCAGATCGCCCAGCGCGCCGGCGAGGTCACCTTCCTCCAGGTTCGGCGGATAGATGTCGACGAGCAGTGTGCGCAGGCCACGAATGGACCGCTGTGCCTCGTCGACCACGCGGTCGAGCGTGGCCACGACCGACGGTGACGACCGCACGTTCGGGTCGTGCCGCACGGCGTCGATGGCGTACGACACACCCGCGAGGTCCTGCACCACACCGTCGTGGAGGTCCTGCGCGATCCGGCGACGCTCGCCGTCGCTGGCGGCGAGCGCGCTCTGCAGCAGCATCATCCGCTGGCGCTGTGATGCGCGCACACGTCGGGCCAGCCACCACGCCATCGGCAGCTGCAGCAGCGCCAGGGCGATGAGCGAGCGGATCACCACGGGCGAGAAGGCCGCCGTCACCTTGTCGGCGCCGGCGTCGACGGCGCTGGTGTGTTGGTAGTGCTCGTAGATCAGCACGGTGCCGTCGTCGAGCCGCAACGGCAGGTACACCTCGAGTTGCTGCTCGTCGGCTTCGTCGTACAGGTTCTCCGGCGCGTCGAGGTCGGTGAAGTCGACCACCGGTTGGTCGGTCACGAGGGTGGCCACCACGTCGGGCTCCAACGGGAACGACATGCCGATGAGGCGGTGTTCGTCGGAGTAGACGATGGTGCCCTCGGGCGTCCACAGCTTGAACCGGTTCACCGGACCGGTGGCCACGATGTCGCCGAGCACTTCGTCCATCGCAGCGATCGCGCCAGGATCGCCCGCCAACAGCTCGGGGGTGACGCGCGGAGCGACGATCTGCGCCGACAGCAGCAGCGCGAGTTCACGCGCGTCTCGAACGGACTCGTTGTTCGACGTCTCGCGAACCCTCGAGCCGGCCACCAGTGCCACGACGATGAGTGCCGCCACACCCACCACGGCGAACTGCACCACTGCCGCAATGATCGACACACTGCGCCCGCCCTTCAGGCGGACCGGACGCGCCGATCCGACGCTGCTCGGGGACGGCGGCACAGCCGCCGTCTCCTGGGGATCGGTGATGGTGCCCGTGGCGCGAACCCTACCCGAAGCGTGTGGCGGCACCCACGAGACGCCGCTCCTCGAGCAACTGGTCGCGCAGCGCCACCGTGGCCGGCATCACCGGCACGTCGAGGTCGGCGCGCAACGCCCGCTCGCACTGCTCGAAGTACCGCGCCACCAGGTCGCGACGACCCAACTGCCCGGCGGCGCACATCGCTGCGTGGTAGCCCGACTCGCACGACCGGTCGATGCCGATCGCCCGCTCGGCGAAGTCGAGCGCCGCCGAGGTCATGCCGGCCTCCAGGTGCGCCTCCGCCGCGGCCACGTGCACCTCGAGCCGCATCCGCTCGTAGTGACGACGAGGTGCCTGCACCCATTCCGCGTAGCGTTCGTCCTCCAGTACGGGTGCCATGGCCAGCGCAGCGGCCTCGGCCAGCATGCTGCGGCGTTCGTGCTCGTCGGCGACGGGCAGCGCCCGGAGCAGCGCATCGAACCGGTCGACATCGATGTCGGCCCGCTCGCGCACCAGCCGGTAGGCACCCGGCTGGGTGGCGATGAGCGAGTCGTCGCGGTGCACGCCCGGCTGCAGACTGCTGCGCAGCACCGACACGTACGCCTCGAGCGTCGCGATCGGGTCGCGTGGCTGCTTGTCGCCCCACAGATCGTCGATCAACTCGTCCTTTGCCACCGCACGTTCCTGCACGAGCAACAGCTCGAGCAGTCGCCGCGGCTTCACGCCGCCGAGGTCCCGAGGTCCGAGGACGCGCTCTCCCACGCGCACGGACAATGGTCCGAACATCCTGACTGTGATCACGTCGTCCTCCCGTTGACGAAGCGACAATGCATTCCCGCTGCCGGACACGATGCCGCATCACCGCCGACACCACCAGCCCTCCTCTGGTAGGACCCTGGTCGTAGTGGTCGTAGCCGGGGTCCTAGGACCCCGGCAGCCCGTGTTCGCCCACGTACGCGACCACCTCGAGCTGGCTGCGGGCCCCGAGTTTCGTCATCAGCGTGCGCAGATGCCCGCGGCAGGTGTGCACCGACATGCCCAGTTCGGCGGCGATGGAGGCCGTGGACAGCCCCCTGCTCAGGCACCCCAGCACCTCCAGCTCGCGAGGAGTGAGCCGCGGGTAGGCAGCCGTCGGCGAGCGGCGGGTGGTGGATCGCAGGGTGCCACGCGCCTGCCGCAGCGCGTCGGCCGACAGCACCGTCATCGACGGCTCGGCCGTGCGGATGCGTTGCGCCACCTCGCCCGGCGTCGCATCGGGTTCGGCCACCACCACGGCCACCACCGCACCCGCTGCGGCCGCGGCAGCTCGAACTGCGTCGGAGACGCGGGCGGCGTCGGCCGGGCCTTCGGCGTCCACCACCACGACGTCGAGATCGATGAGGAGCGCCGCGAGATCGGCCACGTCGGTGACGGCCGCCGCCACCTCCACGTCGGCGTGTGCGTCGAGCACGTCGCGCCAGAGCTCGGCGTGCAACGCCCGCCCGGTGACCACTCCCGTTCGCACCATGGGGCGAGGCTACCCACCGCCGTCCCTCGGTGATGAGATGCGCGACGAGGTCTGCTGTACTACCCGTACCGCAACGAACTGGGGGGTTCCACGCATGGCCAACAGCAACGACGTCGACGTGGTGGTGGTGGGAGCCGGCTTCTCCGGCCTCTACCTGCTGCACGAACTCCGTCGCCTCGGGTTCTCCACCCGCGTGCTCGAGACCGCCGACGACGGCGGCGGCACCTGGTACTGGAACCGGTCCCCGGGCGC
>SXKB01000319.1 GCA_005778215.1 Actinomycetota bacterium
ATCTCGTCGATGAACAGCACGTCGCCGTCCTCGAGCTTGGTGAGGATGGCCGCCAGGTCGCCCGCACGTTCGAGCGCCGGGCCGGAGGTGATGTGCAGGTGCACACCCATCTCGGCGGCCACGATGCCGGCCATGCTGGTCTTGCCGAGGCCGGGCGGGCCGGCGAGCAGCAGGTGGTCGGCTGCCTGACCGCGGAGCTTGGCGGCCTCGAGCACGATGCCGAGGTGCTCCTTCAGTTCGCGCTGGCCGACGAACTCGTCGAGCCGCTTCGGTCGCAGACCGACCTCGTCGGCCTCCTCGTGTTCGGTGACCGGGCCGGGTTCGAGGAACTCGTCACGCACGCTTGGCTCCCAACAGCTTCAGCGCGTCGCGCAGCAACGTGGCCGCGTCGGCCGACGACGGCAGGTCGCGCAACGCGTCGCGGATCTCCTCCTGGCCGTACCCCAGTCCGGTGAGCGCCTCGCGCACGTCGCCGATGGCGGTACTGCCACCGCTCGCGCCACCCACGGGCAGCGGATCGAGCATCGGCAGGTTGAGGCGGTTGCGCAGCTCGACCAGCAGGCGCTCGGCGGTCTTCTTGCCCACACCGGGCACCAGTGTGAGCGCACCGAGATCGGAGGTGGCCACGATGTCGACCAGGGCCGACGGCGAGTGGGTGCCCAGGATGGCGAGCGCGAGTGCCGGGCCGATGCCGTGCGTGTTGATGAGCACCTGGAACGTGGTGCGCTCGTCGCGGGACAGGAAGCCGAACAGGGTCTGTGCGTCTTCGCGGATGTGGTGGTGCACGTACAGGAACGCCGAGGATCCGGGCTCGAGCTCGGCCAGCGTGCGCGGCGTGACGGCCACCAGATAGCCGACACCCCCCACTTCGACCAGTGCGGTGGATTCGTCGGTGCGTTCCAGCACCGTGCCGCGCAACGAACCGATCATCGGGCCACCGCCGCCTGCACGCGCCGACGCATCGACGCGCCCGCCAGGTAGCACAGCGCAAGTGCCGCTGCGTCGGCGGCGTCGGCCGGCTTCGGCGGCGCCGACAACCCCAGCCGTGCCTGCACCATGCGCTGCACCTGCCCTTTCTCGGCTCCACCCCAGCCGGCCACGGAGTCCTTCACCTGGCTGGGTGTGAACTGCACCACGTCGCAGCCACGCGACGCCGCCTCGGCGAGCGCGATGCCGCTGGCCTGACCCACACTCATCGCGGTGCGCACGTTGTTCTGGAAGAACACCTGCTCGACCGCGACGGCGTCGGGACGGAACTCGGTGAGCAGGCTCACCAGCTCACGCTGCAGTTCGGCCAGGCGCTGCGGCAGCGCGGCCGTGGCCGGGGTGCGGATGACGCCGAGTGCGAGCGGCCGCGTGGTGCTGCCGACGGCGTGCAGCACGGCGTACCCGCAACGGGTGAGACCCGGGTCGATGCCCAGCACGACGGTTCCTTCGCGGACGAACACGCGTACGAGCGTAGCCGACGAGCTGCCGATCGGTGCGGATGTGGCAACGTGTCCGGATGCGCCGCCCACTCGTGCCCGTGCTGCTGTTCGCCGTCGTCGCGGTCGGGGCCGCCGCGTGCTCCGACGATGCCCGCGAGGGAGCCGCTGACACTGCCGCGTCCACCTCCTCCACCGCGTCCACCGTCGCAGAGTCCACCACCACCGGCCCCGAGGACGCCATCCTCGTCGACTCCCTGCAGTGCGATCCGCTCGACGAACGCGCCTGCCTGCTCCCCTGGCCGAACGACGCGTTCACGGTGCCCGACCCGTCCACGGCAACCGGGCGGCGGCTCGACATCCATCCCGATGCGACGCCACGCAACGCCGAGGGCGTGCCGATCGACGTGACCGATCAGAACCGGGCCGACGGCTTCTCCCCCGGCTCGGCCGTGTTGGCGTTCGTGCCCGGTCTCGACCTCGAACGCACCGGCATCGCGCCCAGCACCGACGTGGGTGCCTCGTTGGCCGACGATGCGCCGGTGGTGCTGCTCGACACCACCACGGGCGACCGCATCCCCCACTGGGGCGAACTCGACGCGCAGGCTCCCGAGGGCGATCAGTTGCTGATGATCCGACCGGCGGTGAGCCTGCCCGAGGGCCACCGCATCGTGGTGGGGTTGCGCAACCTGCTCGACGCGAACGGCGACGCGCTGGAGCGCGGCACGGCGTTCCAGGCTGCGGTGGAGGGCTTTCCCGAACCGCTCGAGCGGGCGCGGCACTTCCGCGAGATCCTCGCCGAACTCGACGCCGACGGTGTGGCGGTCGACGAGCTCTACATGGCATGGGACTTCACGGTGGCGAGCACCGAGAGCCTGAGCGGACGAGCACTGCGAGCACGCGACCTCGCGTACGCCGCCATCGACGACGGTGCACCCGCGTTCACCGTCGACCAGCAGACCGACGAGGGTGGCCTGCGCATCATCGAGGGCACGTTCGAGGTGCCGAACTTCCTCCCCGGTGCCGGCGAGCCCGGCAGTTCGCTGCTGCTCGACGACGAGGGGCTGCCGGTGCAGAGCACCGACACGCCGTTTTTCACCGCGCCGTACCGATGCCTGATGCCGCTCGCCCCGTCGGGTACGCAACCCACCATCGTGTTCGGGCACGGCCTGCTGGGCAGTCGGTCGCAGGTCGACGGGTTGTCGTTCGCCGCGTCGGCCGGGCTGGCCGGCGTGTGCGGCACCGACGAGATCGGCATGGCCACCGAGGACCTGCCGAACCTCGCGCTCATCCTGGCCGACCTGTCCAAGTTCCATCAGCAGGCCGACCGCATGGTGCAGGGGCTGATCAACCAGCAGTTCCTCGGTCGGCTGTTGAACTCCGCCGAGGGCTTCGCCGGCAACGCTGCGTTCCAGACCTCCGACGGCACGCCGCTGGTGACCGTGGGCAACACGGTGTTCGTCGGCAACAGCCAGGGCGGTGTGCTGGGCGGCGCGATGAGCGCCGTCAGCAACGAGTGGTCGCGGGTCGTGCTGGGTGTGCCGGGCGTGAACTACTCGCTCCTGCTCACGCGCAGCAGCGACTGGCCCGAGTTCCAGACCATCTTCGACGCGGCGTACACCGACCCGGCCGACCGGGTGCTGGCCCTGCAACTCATCCAACTGCTGTGGGACCGCGGCGAGAACAACGGCTACGTGCAGCACCTCACCACCGACACGTTCCCGGGCATCGATCCCAAGCGCGTGCTGCTGGTGCAGGCGTTCGGCGACCACCAGGTGGCCAACGTGAGCACCGAGGTGCTGGCGCGCACCATCGGCGCAGCCGTGTACGAACCGGCCCTCACCGACGGCCGCAGCCCCGACGTCGACCCGCAGTGGGCCATCCCATCGCTCGCCGACACGCCCGACGCGGGCGCGGTGCTGGTGGTGTGGGACTGGGGCACGCCGGCCCCGCCCACCGTGAACCTGCCGCCCACCGAACCCGAGTACGGCGACGATCCCCACGGCAACGGCTCGAGCGAGCCACGTCTGCTGCAGCAGGCGCTCACGTGGCTGATCACCGGCGAGTTCACCGACGTGTGCGCCGGTTCACCCTGCATCGGCGACGGCGTCACCCCGTGAGCACGCCGCCGGTCACTGCAGCGACGTGAGCACCTCGACGAGTTCGCTGACCGGACGGAACGTGAGCCCGGCGATGGCGCGGTGGGCGTAGCGCACCACTCCCTCACCGTCGACGATGAACACGCTGCGCCGCGGGAAGCCGATGGGGCCGAGCGTGCCGTACGCGCCGGCGACGGCCTTGTCGGTGTCGGCCAGCAGCGGGAACTTGAAGCCGTGCTTGCCCGAGAACTTCTCGTGGCTCTCGACGCTCTGCGCCGAGATGCCCAGCACCTGCGCGTCGAGCGCCTCGAACTGGGCGAGGTCGTCGTTGTAGCTGTTGAGCTGTTTGGTGCACACCGGCGTGTCGTCGCCCGGGTAGAACACCAGCACCACCGGACGGCCGGCGAAGTCGGACAGCGACACCGGGGTGCCGCCGGTGGACGGCAGCGTGAACGCGGGCGCCCGGTCGCCGACCGAGATGCTCACGCGCTGACCGCTTCCATCAGCTCGTCGCTGATGTCGAAGTTGCTGTACACGTCCTGCACGTCGTCGAGGTCTTCCAGGGCGTCCATGATGCGCAGGATCTTACGCGCGTCGTCGGCGTCGGTCACTTCGACGTTCACACTCGACACCATCGTGCTCTCGGCCGAGGCGACCTCGAGGCCGGCGGCCTGCAGCGCGTCGCGCACCTCGTAGACGATGGACGGGTCGCAGGTGATGCGCCACACGTCGTCGCCGTCGGCCGACACGTCGTCGGCGCCGGCGTCGAGCGCCGCCATCATCACGGTGTCCTCGTCGCTGCCGTTCACCTGCAGCACGCCACGACGGCTGAACTGCCAACCCACGGCGCCGGGCTCGGCCAGCGAGCCACCCATCTTGGAGAACGTGGAGCGCACGTCGGCGCTGGAGCGGTTGCGGTTGTCGGTGAGCACCTCGACCAGCATGGCCACGCCGCCGGGCGCGTAGCCCTCGTACGTGATGGCCTCGTAGGTGCCGCCGTCGCTGAGACCGGCACCGCGCTTCACCGCACGGTCGATCGCGTCGTTGGTCATCTGCGCGGCCTTGGCCTTCTGGATGACCGTGCGCAGCGACGCGTTCGAGCTGGGGTCGGCGCCGCCCTCACGCGCCGCCACTTCGAGCTGGCGGGCGATCTTGTTGAACACCTTCGCGCGGGCCTTGTCGGCGGCGCCCTTCTTGTGCTTGATGGTTGCCCATTTGGAATGGCCGGACATGGCGCTACCCCTCAGTTGATGTCGTGGTGCTGCAGGAAACGGCGATGCAGACGCGCGTCGCCGGTGAGCTCGGGATGGAACGAAGCGACCATCACGTTGCCCTGACGTGCCAGCACGGGGACACCCTCGTGGCTGGCGAGAACGTGCACCTCGGGGCCGAAGGTCTCGACCTTGGGCGCACGGATGAACACACCGTGGAAGGGCAACTCCTCGCCCTCCACGGTGAGGTCGGTCTCGAAGCTGTCGATCTGGCGGCCGTAGCCGTTGCGTCGCACCGCGATGTCGATGGCGGCGAAACTGCGCTGATCGGGGCGACCGTCGAGCACGTCGGCCGCGAGCAGGATCATGCCCGCACACGTGCCGAACACCGGCATGCCGTCGACCAGGCGCGCTCGGATCTCGTCGAACAGGCCCGATGTCTCGAGCAGGCGCGACATGGTGGTGCTCTCGCCGCCCGGCATCACCAGCGCCTGCACGCCCGCCAGATCGGCGGGCGTGCGCACCTGTCGGGTGGTGGCGCCGACCTCAGTGAGCGCGGCTTCGTGCGCCGCGAAGGCTCCCTGCAGCGCGAGGACGCCGACGAGCGCCTGCACCTGGGGGCTCCGGACTCACGAACGACATGCTCACCAGCCGCGCTCGGCGTACCGCTGGTTGATCTCGTCCATGCCGATACCGGTCATCGGCGCGCCGAGACCGCGGCTCACCTTGGCGAGGATGTCGGCGTCCATGAAGTGCGTCGTGGCCTCGACGATGGCCTTGGCGCGCGGCGACGGATCGTCGCTCTTGAAGATGCCCGAACCCACGAACACGGCCTGTGCACCGAGCTGCATGGCGAGCGCGGCGTCGGCCGGGGTGGCGATGCCGCCGGCGCAGAACAGCGGCACGGGCAGCTCGCCGGTCTCGGCGATCTCCTGCACCAGCGGCAGCGGCGCCTGCAGGGACTTGGCCCACTGGAACAGCTCGGCCTGGTCGGCCTGGGTGATCTTCTTGATGTCGCCGAGGATGCTGCGCAGGTGGCGGACGGCCTCGACGATGTTGCCGGTGCCGGCCTCGCCCTTGCTGCGGATCATGCACGC
>SXKB01000320.1 GCA_005778215.1 Actinomycetota bacterium
ACGAGGTGAAGCTCATCGTCGACCTGATGTACGAAGAGGGCATCGCCGGCATGCGCTACAGCATCAGCGACACCGCCGAGTACGGCGATCTCACCCGCGGCCCGCGCGTGGTGACCCCGCGCACGAAGACCGAGATGAAGAAGATCCTCAAGGAGATCCAGACCGGCAAGTTCGCCAAGGAGTGGATCGCCGAGAGCGAGTCGGGTCGCGAGAACATGAAGGCCCTCCAGACCGCTGGTGCCGAGCACCAGATCGAGACCGTCGGCAAGGAACTGCGCGCGATGATGCCGTTCCTCGGCGCCGGCAAGCAGAAGGTGGCCGACGTCAGCGGTGGCTGACACGGTTCGTGTGTGCGGCGCCTCGTCCTCCGGGACGGGGCGCCGTTCGCGTTTTCGCTACCGTGCACGCCGATGGGCGAGGGGGACCGCACATTCGGCTACGTCGGCGCGCTCGACGGTGTGCGCGCGCTCGCCGTCGCGGCGGTGCTGTTGTTCCACGCCGACGTCGGGGCGGCCGGTGGTGGGTTCCTCGGGGTGTCGGTGTTCTTCACGCTGTCGGGCTTCCTGATCACCTCGCTGTTGATCGCCGAGCATCGAAGCACTGGCACCATCGGGTTGCGTGGGTTCTATCTGCGCCGCGCTCGCCGGCTGCTGCCGGCCGCGTACCTGTGCATCGCCGGGGTGCTGTTGCTCGGTCCGTGGTGGGTGGCCACACAGCGGCTCGAGCTGCCTGGCGACGTGGTGGCCGCGGTGGCGAACGTGGCGAACTGGCGGTTCGCGTTCGCCGAGCGGACGTACCAGGAGTTGTTCCTCGGTGCGCCGAGCCCGCTGGCGCACTTCTGGTCGTTGGCCATCGAGGAGCAGTGCTACCTGGTGCTGCCGTTGGTGGTGGCGTGGGCGCTGCGTCGTGGCGGGATGCGCCGTCTGGCCGTGGTGCTCGGTGGGCTGACCATGGCGTCGCTGGGCGCGACGCTGCTCACCCGCGACCTCGACCTGGTCTACAACGGCACGCACACGCGGGCGGCCGAGTTGCTGGTGGGGGCGCTGGCAGCGATGGTGCTGCAACGTCGCTCGTTCGGGCCGCGCGGGTCGGCAGCGGTGGCGGCCATCGGCATCGCGGGTCTCGGCGTCCTGGTGGCGGTGGTGGATCTGCAGAGCCGCTGGCTGTACCGCGGTGGCTTCGTGCTGGTGGCCATCGTGTCGGCCTGCACGGTGGTGGCGCTGGTGTCGAGCCATCCGGTGGCCCGACTGCTCGGCAGCCGGCCGTTCGTCGCCGTCGGCCGGCGCAGCTACGGGGTGTACCTGTATCACTGGCCGGTGTTCCTGTTGCTCACGCCCGATCGCACCGGTCTGGCGCCGTGGCCGCTGCTGCTGGTGCGGCTCACGGTCACGGCCACGATGGTGGTGCTGTCGTACCGACTGCTCGAGATGCCGATCCGCCGTGGGCGAGTGCTGGTTGGGCCGCGGGCGGTGGGCGCGGCCTTCGGTGTCTCGGCGGTGGCGCTGGTGTCGGCCGCTGCGGTCGTGGTGCCGGCGCCCGACTTCTCGGAGACCGAGTCGTTGCTCGCGCTCGGTTCGGCTCCGGTGGTGACGTTCACCGCGCCCGTGTCGGCGGCGGGTCCCACCACCACGGTGGCGGCGCCCGTGGTGTTGGTGCTCGGCAGTTCCGACGCGCCGGTGAGTCCATTGCGTGCGGCGGGTGTGCGGGTGATCGACGGGGCGCAGTCGGGGTGCCCCATTGCGAGTGGCGTGGAGGTGCGGCATCGCGACGGCACCGTGGTCTCGACGGTGTGGTGCGAGCCGACGGTCGACCGGTGGAGGCGACTGCTCGCGGCCGTCGAACCCGACCTCGTGGTCGTGTCGGCCAGTGAGGTCGATGCTGGGTTGGTGCGCACGGACGACGACGCCCCACTGCCCGGCCCCGGCGACGTCGCGGCCACGTTCTCGTTGCTCACCGGTGCCGAGCAACGCATGCGGGCCGCCCTGGCCGTGGTCGACACCGCGGCGGTGCCCGCGGTGTACGTCGACGATGCGGCCCCGGGTGCCCCCGGCGAGCGGATGTTCGCCCGGCTCGCGATCGAGTCGTCCCCGCCTCGGCCCGTCCAACCCGACATGGCAGCGTTGGTGGCTGCGGTGTCGGCGAGACTCGACGGCGTCGCGTTCGCGGACCGCGGCTCGGTGCGGGTGTTGGTGGTGGGTGACTCGACGTCGCTGAACCTGGCGAAGGCGCTCAACGATGGTGCCGATGGCCGGTTGGTCGTCCAGTGGGCCGGGGCCAACGGCTGCCCGTTGGCGCGCGTCGAAGCCACGCGCCCGTCGCCCGACAGCGACTGGGTGCCGGCCGCGTGTCCCGACTTCGCCGTGTCGTTGCCGCCGTTGCTGGCCGACCTCCGTCCCGATGTGGTGCTGGTGGTGCTGGGGCCCACCGAGTTGCAGGAGCAGCGGTATCCGGGGGATCCGGGGTCGCACGTGGCGGGCGACGCCGGGTTCGTGGCGTTCCACGATGCCGAGTTCGCGGCGTTCCTCGACGTGGTGGGCGACGTGCCGGTGATGGTGGCCGATGCGCCACCCATCGAGGCGGGCCACTGGGCGTCGGCCACGATGGCGGCACCGGCGCGGTTGGCGCAATGGAACGAGCAGGTGGCCCGTTGGGTGGCGTCGCGCGACACGGTGTCGTCGTTCCCCTATGCAGCCGCGCTGGCCGCGCACGAGGCCGTCCACGGGAGCATCCGGATCGACGGGGTGCACCCCGACGTGGGGCCGCTCACCGACATCGCCCGCGCGGTGCTCGTGCCCGCAGTGGTGGCCGCAGCGTCGCGCTAATTCCGACTTGCCAGGTCGGGATTAGCGCGTGTACGGTTCGACCCCTATGAGCGACAACTGGGGTTTCGAAACACGTCAGATCCACGTGGGCGGCGAGCCCGACCCGACCACCGGTGCCAGGGCGGTGCCGATCTACCAGACCACGAGCTTCCAGTTCCGCGATGCCGAGCACGCGCAGAACCTGTTCGCGCTGGCCGAGATCGGCAACATCTACACCCGCATCATGAACCCCACGCAGGGTGCGCTCGAGGCTCGCCTCAGCAGCCTGGAGGGCGGCGTCACCACGGCGGTCGGCCTGCCCGGCGCCCTCGTGGTGAGCTCGGGCCAGTCGGCCGAGACCATCGCCATCCTCACGCTCGCCGAGGCGGGCGACCACATCGTGGCCAGCCCTTCGCTGTACGGCGGTACGTACAACCTGTTCCATTACACCCTGCCGAAGATGGGCATCGAGGTCACGTTCGTCGACGACCCGCACGACCTCGAGCAGTGGGCCGCGGCCATCCGTCCGAACACCAAGGCGTTCTTCGGTGAGGTGCTCGCCAACCCGCGCAACGACGTGTTCGACATCGAGGGCGTCAGCAAGGTGGCACACGACAACGGCATCCCGCTCATCGTCGACAACACCGTGCCCACCCCGTACCTCATCCGTCCGATCGAGTGGGGCGCCGACATCGTGGTGCACAGCCTCACCAAGTTCATCGGTGGCCACGGCACGACGATCGGTGGCGCCATCATCGACGGTGGCACGTTCGACTTCGGGGCGAGCGGTCGCTTCCCGAACCTCACCGAGCCCGATCCCAGCTACCACGGTCTGCCCTACTGGCCGGCGCTCGGCCCGGGCGCCTACATCATCAAGGCCCGCGTGCAGATCCTGCGCGACCTCGGTGCCGCGGTGTCGCCGTTCAACGCGTTCGCGTTCCTGCAGGGCCTCGAGACCCTCAGCCTGCGCATGGAGCGCCACTGGGCCAACGCCGACCGGGTGGCGCAGTTCCTGGTGGACCACCCGCAGGTGGAGAGCGTGTCGTACGCCGGCCTGCCCAGCAGCCCGTGGCACGAGCGTGCGAAGAAGTACGGCGGCGGCAAGGGCTACGGCAGCGTGCTCGCGTTCGACATCAAGGGTGGCAAGGAGGCCGGCCAGAAGTTCGTGGGCGGCCTCAAGCTGCACAGCCACGTCGCCAACATCGGCGACGTGCGCAGCCTGGTGATCCACCCGGCCAGCACCACGCACAGCCAGCTCACGGAAGAGGAGCAGGTGTCGACGGGCGTGCGCCCGGGCCTCATCCGCCTCAGCGTGGGCCTCGAGTCGATCGAGGACATCCTCGCCGACCTCGAGCTCGGCTTCGCCGCCGCCAAGTAGTCGCACCGGGTTGGTGCGTCACGCCGTCGGGGCGTGGCGCACCATCTCGTTCACGCGGCGCAGCGCGCTCGCGTTGCCCAGCACCACCAACATGTCCCCGGCGCGCAGCGGGCCGTCGGCCTCGTGCCACCGCCGCACCTGGCCACCGTGACGCAGGCCGAGGATGTGCAGGTCGGGGGCCGATGCGCTCAGCGTGCGAAGGTCGAGCCCCTCGGCCGCCGAGCCGGCGCCCACCTCCACCTCCTCGACGCGCATGTCGGTGCCGGGAATGGCCAGCACGCCGAGCACCTCGGCATCGAGGGCCGTGGCGGCCATGCCGGCGCCCACGCTCTCGTACACCGGCACCACGTGCGACGCGCCGGCGCGCATCAGCCGCTCGCTCCAGTTCGAGTCGCTCACGCGCGCCACGATGCGCAACGACGGGGCGATGGAGCGGGCGGTCAGTGCCACCACGGCGTTCGACGGATCGTCGAGCGTGGTGATGAGGGCGGCGGCGCGCGTCACGCCGGCGGTGCGCAGCACCGTGACGTCGCGGGCATCGCCCTTCAGGTACACGGCGCCGGCCGACTCGATCGCCTCGTCGAGGCCATCGGTGGTGTCGACGATCACGACCTCCCGGCCGGCTCGCACGGCGGCGTCGGCCGAGGCGCGACCCACTCGCCCGAAGCCGACGATGACCACATGGTCTCGCAGATGTTCTCGCAACTTCGCTCTCCTTCGTTCGCGCAGCGCTGCCGCGACGTCGCCCGAGACGAACAACGCAGTGAGCGCCGCCGCCGAGTACACGAACACGCCGAACCCGGCGAAGATCGTGCCCATGGTCCAGATCCGTCCGGCCGTGCCGAGTGGGTGCACCTCGCCGTAGCCGACCTGGCCCATCGTGATGGTGGACATGTAGATGGCGTCCATCCAGCTCCAGCCCTCGATGAGCACGTAGCCGGTGGATGCCACCGCGATGGCGACGAGGGCGGCGAGCAGCGGGCCGCGCAGCCGTTGCAGCACCAGGGTGCGCGCATGGGGCCGCTCGTACGACAGGTCGTCGCCGCTCATGGAGTCATTCTGCTCGTTGGTCGCACCGTGACACAGAGTACGTTGGCCCCCGTGACCAGGGCCGTTCGTGATGACCTCGCTGCCGCCCACGCGGCGTCGCTGGCGCACGTGGTGGCCCCCGGGGCACGGTTCACGGGCGAGCAGCGGCGGCGTATCGCCGAGGTGGCCGTGGAGGCCTATCTGGCTGCCGAGCCGTCGCCGCCATGGGTGCGTCCGTACGGCGACCCGGCGCTCGACGTGGCGTACCGGCTGGCCCGTCACGCCGGCACCATCACGATCGACTGGTACGAGCAGATCGTCACCGAGGGGTTGCACCCGGTGGAGTGGGTGGAGATCGTCGGCGTCGTCGTGGCGGTGCTGCCGCCGGTGGCGTTCGCTCGCGCCGTCGGGAATCCGTTGCCGGTGCTGCCCGCCGCGGTGGAGGGTGCGCCGCACGGTCGTGAGGCCGACGAACTGGCCCCGGCGCGGCTGAACTTCGTGCCGGTCGCGGCGCCCGCCGATCGCATGCCGTCGGTGGTGCAGGCGCTCTCGGCCGTGCCCGACGAGTGGGACAACCTGTGGCGCCTGGCCGAGGTGCAGTACATGAGCGATCGGCAGATGGACGACCCGCTCTGGAATCGGGGCACGTTGAGCCGCCCACAGATGGAGTTGGTGGCCGGCCGGTTGTCACTGATCCGCGAGTGCTTCTTTTGAACGACGTCCCACGCAGGCATGCTCAGTTGGAGCAGCCATCAGGACGGCACCCCGGCCGATGTCGACGCGCTCGCGTCGGGTGACGGCGACGCCGGGCTGCCGCACGGCGCACTGCTGATGGCGTTCGCCGAAGCGATCGCGCAATGGGACGAGGCGGCACTGGCGTCGGCCCGCGACGCGCTGGTCGGCGCGACCAGCGAGGCGTTCATGATCGACGCCGCGGCCGTGGCAGCCAACTTCGAGATGATGACGCGGGTCGCCGACGGCACGGGTGCCCAGCACGCACCCGAGGCGATGGCCGACCGCACGGCGCTCGCGGCCCGGTTGGGCATGGTCGAACGGCCCTGACGCACTGCCCCTTCGCCGTCGTACCGTCAGAAGGTCGACCGTGGAGGTGGTGGAGATGCGTACCTGGTGGCGTTCCCTCGGAACGTGGCTCAGCAGGCACACGGCGCTCACCCTGGCCGGTGTCGCGGCGCTGACCGCGGTGCTGGTGGTGGGGCTGTTGCGGCTGGACTTCGCAACCGGTCAGGACAGCTACATCGACCCGTCGTCGCAGGCCGCGCAGGACAACCGCGACTACCAGGAGCTGTTCGGCGGCGAGAACATGGTGGTGCTGTTCACCGTGCCCGAGGGCCAGAACCTGGTCGACCTGTTCACGCCCGGCAATGTGGCGCAGATGGACGAGGTGGAGGCCACCCTGTCGAAGGACGACTCCATCGTGTCGGTGGTGTCGCCCGTGAAGTTGCTGCAGTGGACGAACGACCTCATCGCCAAGGGCACGGCCAGCGAGATCCTCGCCCGCGCCATCGAGCGCGACCCGAGCGAGGAGGGCAAGGCGGCCCGCACCGCCGACGCCACGCTCACCACGTTGCGGTTGGGCGCGGCAGGGGAGCAGTCGCTCGACAATCCCGACTGGGTGGAGTTCCTGCTGTTCGACAACACCGGGTTCTCCGTCGACGCCGACGACCAACTCGTCGCCCCGCCCGACGACCAACTCGCGGTGCGCAAGGCACTGCGTGCGTTCATGCCCGATCCGCGCCATGCGGTGATGGCCGCCGTGCTGGTGGGCAATGCTCCGCTCGACGACCTGGCCACCGGCTCCGAGGCGGTGAAGGCAGCGTTCGACGGCCGCACGTTCGACTCGGCGGAGGTGGTCATCACCGGTACGCCGACGTTCCTCACCGACATCAACGACTACTTGCAGGGCGGCATGCTCACGCTCGGCGCCATCGCCGTCGTCGTGATGCTGATCATCCTGGTGGTCGCATTCCGTGTGCGTTGGCGGCTGCTGCCCATGGTGGGCATGGTCGTCGGTGTGGTGTGGGGCTTCGGTGCGTTCGGCTTCACCGGCACGAAGTTGTCGCTGGTCACCATCGCCGGGTTGCCGATCCTGATCGGCCTCGGCATCGAGTTCGCCATCCAGGTGCAGAACCGCATCGAGGAGGAACGCACCATCGAGCGCGTCGCCGACCCGTTCGGGCAGACGTTGTCGTACATGGGGCCGCCGCTGCTGGCCGCCACGGTGGCCGCGGTGATCGCGTTCCTCACGGTGAAGATCTCGAAGGTACCGATGGTGCAGGACTTCGGTGTGCTGCTGTCGATCGGCATCGTGGCGTTGCTGGCGGCGGGCATCGCGTTGCCGCTCACGCTCATCGGTGCGCGTGAACGTCGTCGGCCCACCGACGACGCCCCGCGCCCGAGTTGGGTGGAGGCCACGGTGCGCCGGCTGGGCAGTCTGCCGCGGGCTGCGGTGCTGCCGTTGGTGATCGTGGCCGTCAGCATCCCGGTGCTCGGCCTCGCGTTGGAGGGCGGCTCGAAGATCGAGAGCGACCCGATCAACTGGGCCAACCAGGACAGCGAGGCCATTCGCAACGCGCGCACGCTGGAGAACGAGACCGGCTTCGCATCAACGCTCGGCGTGTTCGTGCAGGCAGCGCCCGATGTGGCGGAGAACGGGGTGTTCACCGATCAGATGGGTGCGTTCCAGATGGACCTGGTCGAGAGCCAGCTCGCCGCCAACCCCGAACTGGCGGAGGCGTCGAGCCTGGCCACCACGGTCGGCTGGTTGGCCGAGGTGCCGGGCGCCACGCCGCTGCCGCCGACGGGCCTCGACATGTTGCAGGCGTATCGCATGGCGCCGGCCGCGCTGCAGTCGCTGCTGGTGGCCGACGACGGCAACGCCGCGCAGGTGCTGTTCCAGGTGGGCCCGTCGTCGCTGGAGGAGCGGGCCGTCGTGCTGGATCACGTGGAGCACGCGATCGTCGATCCCGGTGACGGTGCCCCGATGCCGAAGGACGCCACTGCCACCACCGGCGGGCTGGCCGTGGTGGGCGTGGGCCTGCTCGAGAACATCACCGCGAACCGCGCCGAGTTGACCGTGGTGGCGGTGCTGCTGGTGGCCGCGTTCATCGTGCTCCGCTACCGCGATCTGGCGCGTGGGCTGCTGACCATGATCCCGGTGCTGTTGGCGGTGGGCATGTCGGCAGTTCTCGTGCGGTTGCTGGGCATCACGCTCAGCCCGCTCACCACCGTCGGCGGGCCGCTGGTGGTGGCCACGTGTGCCGAGTTCTCGGTGCTGCTGGTCGACCGATACGCCGAGCAACGCGACCGCGGGTTCGACCCCGAGTCCAGCAACCGCGTCGCGGCCGAACGCACGGGCCGTGCGTTCTTCACCTCGGCGCTCACCACGTTGGGCGGGTTCGCAGTACTGATGTTCAGTACGCTCCCGCTGCTCGCCGACTTCGGCATGGTGGTCACCATCAACATCGCGGTCGCGCTGTTGGCCGCGCTGGTGGTGGTCCCGCCGTTGGTGAAGGAGGCCGACCATCGCGGGCTGTTGGTGATGGGTCCGCGTCGCAAGCTGCACGAGGGTCGCCGCCGGCAGGTGGCGATGGCGCTGGCGAGCGTGGCGCTCGTGGCCGGCGGTCTGGCACTGGTGCTGCGCTCGGTCGCCGACACCAGCGAGGCCGCGGCCGAGCCGCGCCAGACCGAGACCGCGGAGGCACCGGCCACCATCCCGCCGTCCACCACCACGCCGCCCACCACGTCGTTGGCGCCGGACGCCACGCTGCCGCCCGGCCCTGCCGAGCGACCGACCGGTCTGGTGGCCGGGGCGTTCTACGACGGACTGGTCGCAGTGGGCGTGGACCCGGGCGTCGCCCGGTGTTCGGCCGACGACCTGGTGGCCACCACGCCCGAGGCGGACCTGCTGGCCATGGGCATCGCGTCCACGCCGCGCCCCGACGAGGTGAACGCGCTGCTGGAGGACTCGGCGAAGCGTTGCGGCGTCACCCAGGAACAGCTCGACGCCGCCGCCTGATCAACCGTCGTCGCGTTGTTCGCGGAGGAACTTCTCGAGCTCGGCAGCCAGGTCGTCGCCGGTGGGCATCGAGGCTTCCATCCGACGGTCGTAGTCGTGCTCGAGCATCGCCACGTAGGCAGCGGCGTGCTGGTCCTCGGCGACGGCTTCGTCGTGCAGGCTGCGCCACCGCATCGCGTCCTCCGCCAGTTCGGCGTGACCGGTGGGGACGCCGAGCACGTGCTCGAGGTGGCGCAGCAGTGCGGCCGAGCTCTGGGGGTGCTTCGCGTTGCCCAGGTAGTGCGGCACGCCCACCCGCAACGACACGGCCGGGATCTCGGCCCGGTCGAGGCGTTCCTGCAGCACACCGACCAGCCCGGTGACGCCCTGGTACTGCGGGCGAGACAGGCCGAGCGCACGTACGAGGCCTTCGTTGGTGCTGCTGCCCACCACCTGCGGTGGCCGGCTGTGCGGCACCGCCTCCGGGGCTGCGCCGAGCGTGACCACCACCTCGCACCCCAGCTCGCGGGCGACACGGATGATGGCGTCGGCGAACGTGACGTACCGCAGGTGCGGTTCCACACCCGACAGCAGCACGAGGTCGTGTGCCTTGCCGGGGAAGCGGGCAATGCGGAACTCGTTCTCGGGCCACAACACCTGGCGGATCTCGGCGTGGTCGAGCACCACCTGCGGCCGCTCCTGCGTGAAGTCGTAGAACGGGTCGGGGTCGATGGACGCCACCACGGGTGCGACACGGTCGTTGGCCAAGGTGTCGACGGCATCGGTGGCCACCTCGGCGATGTCGAACAGGCCGCGGAGCGCCAGCACCATGATGGGCCGATGGAGCGGAGCGAGTTCGTCGAACGCCGTGGTGAGCACGTTCACGCAAGCGCCTCCACGACGTGGTCGATGCACTTCGTGAGGGCCAGCACGTCGTCGGGCTCGATGGCCGGGAACATGCCGATGCGCAACTGGTTGCGGCCCAGCTTGCGGTAGCTGTCGGTGTCGACGATGCCGTTCGAGCGGAGTGCGGCGTTCACGTCGGAGGCCTGCACGCCGGTGAGGTCGATGGTGCCGACGACCGACGAACGCTGCATCGGGTCGGTGACGAACGGGGTGGCGTACGAGCTGGCCTCGGCCCACGAGTAGAGGTGCTGCGCGCTCTGGCGGCAGCGGTCGACGCACCAGTCGAGCCCGCCGTTGCCGAGCATCCACTTCACCTGCTCGTCGAGCAGCACCAGGGTGGCGAGTGCCGGGGTGTTGTAGGTCTGGTTGGCCACTGAGTTGTCGAGCGCGATGAGCAGGTCGAGCGATGCGGGCCGCCAGCGCGGGCTGTGTCCGATCTCGCGGATGCGCTCGATCGCGGCGGGCGAGCACGCCGCCAGCCACAGCCCACCGTCGCCGGCGAAGCACTTCTGCGGCGCGAAGTAGTACACGTCGACCTCGTCGGGCAACCACGGCAGGCCGCCGGCGGCCGAGGTGGCATCGACCACCACGAGGGCGTCGCTCTCGGGGCGGCGCAGGTGCATCATCACGCCGGTGGAGGTCTCGTTGTGGGTGAGCGCCACCACGTCGACGCCGTCGTCCGAGGAGCGGAGCGCGGGGTGGGTGCCCGGGTCGCTCTGCACGACGACCGGGTCGCCCAGATGCGGTGCCGCGGCTGCCGCCTCTGCGAACTTCGAGGAGAACTCGCCGAACACGTAGTGCTCGCTGCGCTCGCGGATGAGCCCGAACGTGGCGACGTCCCAGAACACCGTGGAGCCGCCGTTGCCCATGACGATCTCCCAGTCCTTGGGCAGACCGAACAGGTCCTTCAACCCTTGGCGCACCGAGCCGACGAGGTGCTTCACGGGCGGTTGGCGGTGCGAGCTGCCGAGCACGTGGGCGTTGGCCTTGGCGAGCGCGAGCACCTGCTCGGGGCGCACCTTGGAGGGCCCGCACCCGAAGCGGCCGTCGATGGGCAGCAGGTGGTGGGGGATGGTGATGTCAGCGGCATCGGTCACCCGCACAGTCTCGCGCCGCGCGGGCGTGCTCCAACCAACGGGTTGTACGGAATGACAATTCCGACCGGTCGCCGGAAGGCCCACCGATAGCATTTCCACACGTGAACCGCACTTCTGCACGCCTCGCTGCCATCGCCGAATCCGCCACCCTCGCCGTCGACGCGAAGGCCAAGGCACTGCAGGCGAAGGGCGAGAACGTCATCGGCTTCGGCGCCGGCGAGCCCGACTTCCCCACGCCGGCCAACATCGTCGAGGCCGCGGTGCGCGCGTGCCACGACCCGAAGATGCACAAGTACTCGCCGGCCGCCGGTCTGCCGGCCCTGCGCGAGGCCATCGCTGCGAAGACCCTGCGCGACAGCGGCTTCGAGTGCCAGGCCAGCCAGGTGCTGGTCACCAACGGCGGCAAGCACGCGGTGTTCACTGCGTTCGCGGCGCTGTGCGATCCGGGTGACGAGGTCATCTGCCCGGCCCCGTACTGGACCACCTACCCCGAGGCCATCACGCTCGCGGGCGGTGTGCCGGTGGTGGTGCAGACCGATGAGACCAACGGCTTCAAGGTCACCGTCGAGCAGCTCGATGCCGCTCTCACGCCGCGCACCAAGGTGTTGCTGTTCGTCAGCCCCGACAACCCGTCGGGTGCCATCTACTCGCCCGAGGAAGTGGAAGCCATCGGCCGTTGGGCCGTGGAGAAGGGCGTGTGGGTGCTCACCGACGAGATCTACGAGCACCTCGTGTACGGCGACCATCGCTTCGTGAGCATGCCCACCGTGGTGCCCGAGCTCGCCAACCAGTGCGTCATCGTGAACGGTGTGGCGAAGACCTACGCCATGACCGGCTGGCGCGTGGGCTGGATGATCGGGCCGGCCGACGTGATGAAGGCCGCCATCAACTTCCAGTCGCACAGCACGTCGAACGTCACCAACGTGGCGCAGGTGGCGGCGCTCGAGGCCGTGAGCGGCGACCTGTCGGCGGTGTCGATGATGCGCGAGGCGTTCCAGCGCCGGGCCATCACGATGCACCGCATGCTCAACGACATCCCGGGTGTGGCGGCCATCGAGCCGCAGGGCGCGTTCTACTGCTACCCGAACGTGAAGGAACTGCTGGGCAAGCCGCTCGGCCCCAACGGCACCGTGTCGAGCTCCACGCTCGAACTGGCCGACGCCATCCTCGGCGAGGCCAAGGTGGCGTTCGTGCCGGGCGAGGCGTTCGGCACGCCCGGGTACGCACGGTTCAGCTTCGCGATGGCCGATGCCGACATGGAGGAAGGCATCCGCCGCATCCACCAGTGGGTCACCGCCTGACGCCACGGCGTAACGTCGGCCACGTGGCCGACCAACACGATCCCTTCGGTTTCGACTCGCTCTCGCTCGACTGGCTGCTGGCCAAGCCGGGCGCGAAGTGGCATCGCCATCCGGGCGATCTGGCGGCGTGGGTGGCCGATATGGACTTCCCGCCGCCGCCCGTGGTCACCGCCGCGTTGCGCTCGCTCGTCGACGGTGGCGACCTCGGCTATCCCGATCACCTGCCCGATCCGTCGCCGGCGCGCGACGCGTGGGCGGCACGGTGCGCACGCCGCTACGGCTGGTCGTTCCCGGTGGAGGAGACGCGTGAACTGAACGACGTCACCCAGGGCATCCAGATCGTGCTGCACCACCACACGCAGCCGGGTGACGGCGTCGTGGTGCTCGTGCCGTCGTACCCGCCGTTCCTGCGCAGCGTGAACGAGAGCCACCGTCGCCTCGTCCCGGTCGTGGGTCGTCGCTCGGCGGCGTCGAGCACCGGGTGGGAGTTCGACTACGACGGTCTGGAGGCCACGCTGCGCGAGCAGCCCGCGAAGGTGCTGCTGCTGTGCCACCCGCAGAACCCGACGGGGCACGTGTTCGACGACGACGAACTGCGGCGATTGGTCGACATCGCCGAGCGGCACGACCTGCTCATCATCAGCGACGAGATCCACGCCGACCTCACGTACGCGCCCCGCCGTCACCGACCGATGGCGCTGTTCGCTCCCGATCGCACGGTCACCATCCATGCGGCGTCGAAGGCGTTCAATCTCGCCGGCCTGCGGTACGCCGTCATGCACATCGGCCCGGCGGTGCTGCGCGAGCAGATCCTGGGCGTGCCCGATCACCTGTACGGCGAGGCCAACATGTTCGGCGCCGAGGCCGCGCTCGTGGCATGGACACAGGGCGACGAGTGGCTCGACGCCGTGCTGGCCCACCTCGACCGCATGCGCGTGCTGACCGGCGAACTGCTGGCCGAGCACCTGCCCGACATCGTCTACACACCGCCGGCCTCGACCTACCTCGGCTGGCTCGACTGCCGGGCGCTCGGGTTCGGCGACGACCCGTCGCGCGAGTTCGCCGCCCGCGGCGTACAGCTGAACGAAGGCCCCGAGTTCGGCGACCTCGGTGTGGGGCACACCCGGTTGAACTTCGCCACCTCGTCGCACGTGCTGCGCGAGATCGTGCAGCGAATGGCTACACCGCCTGTGCGGTGAGCACCACCAGGCACAGGATCTCGGCCACCTGCTCGGTGGCACCGAGCACGTCGCCACTGATGCCGCCGATCTTGCGGCGGGCCAACGTGCCGGTGGCCACCACGGCCACGAGCGCCGCGACGGCCAGCGGAGCCGCCCACCAGCCCACGGCCAGAGCGGTCAGTGCGATGCCCGCGGCAACGCTGACCGCAGCGCGGCCGCGGGTGGTGCCGCGGCCGTAGTCGGCACCGAGACCGGATTGCGTGGCGAGGCGCATCGTGCCCGCCATGCCCACGGCGGCGACGCGACCCATCGTGTGTGCCGCGACGGCGCCGGTGAACATGGCCCACGGCCCGGGCAGGGAACCGAGCGCCACGACGCGCAGCACGATGGAGGCACAGATCGCCGCCACGCCGTACGTGCCATGGCGCGAGTCCTTCAGGATCTCGAGGCGGCGCTCCACGGTCCAGCCGCCACCGAATGCATCGGCGATGTCGCCGAGGCCGTCCTCGTGGAACGCACCCGTGATGAGCAGACCCACGGTGACGCCCACCGCGCCGGCCACCAGCGGCGGCACCAGGTGCCACATGCCTGCGGCAGCACCGCCCACGGCTGCACCGATGATGGCGCCGGCGAGCGGGAACCAGGCGACGATGGCGTCGAGCTTCGGTTCGCGGCGCAGCCGGATGGGGACGCGGGTCAGGAACTGCAGCGCGGCGAGCAGCCCCACGGGGTCAGCCGAACCACTCGCCGAACGTGGGTACGTCGGTGATGCCGGCGCAGGCCATGCGCACCAGCGGCACGGCGGCCATCGCGCCGCTGCCCTCACCCAGGCGCATGCCCAGATCGAGCAACGGTCGCTTGCCGAGGTGCTGCACGAGGCGGCGGTGGCCCGGTTCGGCCGAGCAGTGACCCACCTGGCAGTGCGCCAGGGCACCGGCCGCGACGACGTGCAGTGGCAGCACGGCCGAGGTGACCACGTAGCCGTCGAGCAGCACGGGCAGGTGGCGCTGTCGTGCGGCCACCGCGGCCGCGGCCATGGCCACCAGTTCGGCGCCGCCCACCTGACGGAGCGCCTCGAGCGGGTCGGTGATCGAGGCGATGCGCTGGGTCGCAGCGATGACCGCATCCTGCTTGCGGCCGAGCCCTTCGTCGTCGACACCGGTGCCACGACCCACCCACTCGACCACGTCGCCACCCAGCAGCGCGGCAGTCACTGCAGCGGCGGCGGTGGTGTTGCCGATGCCCATCTCGCCGAGCACCAGCAGGTCGGCATCGAGCGCGTCCACGGCGTCGCGGCCGGCCTGCACGCACTGCTCGAACCGCTCGTGGCTGAGCGCAGCCTCCACCCGGATGTCGCCGGTGGGGTTGCCCACGCCCACGTCGATGGCGTCGACCGTGGCTCCCGCGGCGGCGGCGAAGGCCGACACGGTGCTCTTCCCGGCGCGGTAGGCGGCGAGCATCGCACCGGTGACGTCGACCGGGTACTTGCTCACGCCTGCGGCAGCCACGCCGTGGTCGGCGGCGAAGATGAGCGCAGCGGGCTTGCGCACCGCGGGCGTGGGCGTGCACTGCCATTCGGCCATCCACGCCGCCAGTTCGTCGAACCGGGCGAGCGCGCCGGCGGGGCGCAGGATGTCGGCGGCGCGCGCTCGCACGGCGTCGCCCGCCGCGAGGTGGGGCTCGGCCAGTTCGGCGAGCGCATCGCGCAACCAGTTCATCCCAACAACTCCCACGGATCGTGCAGTCGGACGGCTCGCCCGGCCACCAGCAGCAGCGTGGTGTCGGCGAGGGCGGCCACCGACTGGTTCAGCCGCCCGAGTTCGTCACGGTACTCGCGGCCCATCACGGTTTCCGGGTGCACGCCCATGCCCACCTCGTTGGACACGACGACCGTGTCGCCCTCGCGGGTGCGCAATGCCTCGCAGCACGTCGCCACGGCAGCGTTGCGGGCCGCTTCGTCGGGCAGGTGTGCGAACAGGTTGCCCAGCCACACCGTGAGGCAGTCGACGATGAGGAAGTGCTCGGCCGGCACGTCGCGGATCGCATCGTGCAGCAGCACGGGGCACTCCACGGTGGCCCAGTGCGCAGGACGCTCGAGCCGATGGCGCGCCACGCGGTCGCGGAGATCGTCGTCGAACGGTTCAGCGGTGGCCACGAACGTGACCGGCGCCTGTTGCCGTTCCGCCATCTGCACCGCGAGGGTGCTCTTCCCGCTGCGCGCGCCGCCGAGGAGCAGCGTGCGCATCAGTAGTCGATGCCCCGCTTGGCCAGGATGCCGTTGTCGTACGCGTGCTTCACGTGACGCATCTCGGTGACCGTGTCGGCGAGGTCGATGATCTCCTGCGGGCAGTCGCGGCCGGTGACGATGACGTTCACGTGGCTCGGGCGCGACCGGATGGCCTCGGCCACGTCGGCGGTGGAGATCCAGCCCCACGTGCACAGGTACGTGAGCTCGTCGAGGATGACCAGGTCGTGCTCGCCGGCCGCCAGCACCTGCGACGCCGTGGCCCACGCGGTGCGCGCCAGGTCGATGTCGTGTTGCAGATCCTCGGAGTCCCACGTGAAGCCGCCACCGAGCGAGTGCCACGTGACGCCAAGCGAGCGGCCGATCTTCTCCTCGCCCACCTTCCAGTCGCCGCTCTTCACGAACTGCAACACGGCGACCTTCCAGTCGCGGGCGAGGGCGCGCACCATCACGCCGAAGGCGGCCGAGCTCTTGCCCTTGCCGTTGCCGGTGTTGACCAGCACGAGGGATTCGGCCTGACGACCGCCCGAGGGGCGAGGGTCGTCGGTGAGGGGCTGCAGGTCGTCGGTGCTCATGATCGGTTGGAGCATACGCACGGGTTTGCTACGGTTGCCCCGTCCGGCTCGAAACCCGTGCCGGATGTGTGGAACCCAGCGAAGTCCGGTGAGATCCCGGCACTGTCCCGCAACGGTGGTCCGTGTGCAAGCACGGCGAGTCCGGTCGCCTGGCTCCATGCGCGACAACCAGACCCTCGAGGCAAGGGCGGTGCGCGGCGGGAGACTCCCGCCCGTTCCCAACTTGTCCTCCCGAACGGAGGACGAAGGAGTCCTCCGGAAAGCGGAGGATTTTCCAATGCAGAAGTTCACGTCCATTGCTGCGCTCACGGCGCTGCTCATCACGGCGGCCGCGTGCGGCGACGACAACTCGTCGGCCAGCGACACCACCGCCGGCGGTGACACCACGGTGGCGGCCGAGACCACGGCCGCACCCGAGACCACTGCTGGTGCCGACGTGCCGACGGCCATCGTCAGCCTGTCGCCCACGGCCACCGAGATGCTGTTCGCCATCGGTGCCGGCGACCAGATCATCGCGGTCGACGACTTCAGCAACTACCCGGCCGAAGCGCTGGAGAAGCCGCACGACCTGTCGGGGTTCGAGCCCAACGTGGAGGCCATCGCCGCACTGCAGCCCGATCTGGTGATCATGCAGGATCCCACCATCCAGGAGCAGCTCGAGGCGCTCGGCATCACCGTGTGGATCGGCCAGGCCGCCACCAGCTTCGACGACGTGTACAGCCAGATCGAGCAGCTCGGTGCGGCCACCGGCCACATCGGTGAGGCCGCCGAGCTGGTGGCGCAGATGCAGACCGACATCGAGGCCGCCATCGCCGCCGCACCGAACGCCGAGGGGCTGAAGGTGTACCACGAGCTCGACAACACGTTCTACAGCGTCACCAGCAACACGTTCATCGGGCAGGTGTACGGCCTGTTCGGTCTGGTGAACATCGCCGACGAGGCGCAGCCGGGCAACGACTACCCGCAGCTCAACGCCGAGTACATCGTGCAGCAGAACCCCGATCTGATCTTCCTCGCCGACACCAAGTGCTGCGGCGAGACGCCCGAGACCGCAGCGGCACGTCCGGGCTGGGAAGGCATCGCGGCCGTCGTGAACGGCGGCATCGTGGGTCTCGACGACGACATCGCGTCGCGCTGGGGACCGCGCCTGGTGGACTTCATCGAGGCCGTCTCGGCAGCCGTCGCCAAGGTGCCGGCAGGGGCCTGACGTGTTCGCCCGTCGTCGCGTCAGCATGTGGTGGATCGCGGGAGCCGTGGTGCTCCTCGTGGCCGCCGTCGTGCTCGGCGCGATGATCGGGCCGGCCGGCACCATCAGCAGTGCCAACTGGGACATCATCTGGAACATCCGTCTGCCGCGAGTGGTGTTGGCCGGCGTGGTGGGTTCGATGCTGTCGCTGTCGGGCGCCAGCTACCAGGGCGTGTTCCGCAACCCGTTGGTCGACCCCTACCTCTTGGGGGCGGCCGCGGGCGCAGGCCTCGGCGCCACGCTCGTGTTCGCGTACGGA
Source organism: Actinomycetota bacterium (assembly GCA_005778215.1). GTDB lineage: Bacteria > Actinomycetota > Acidimicrobiia > Acidimicrobiales > Ilumatobacteraceae > UBA668. The sequence continues at coordinate 18,034 of SXKB01000320.1, forward strand.
CGCACGGCGACGTCGGGTTGGCCGGTGGACCCCCTGCCGCTGGCCGCCTTCGTCGGTGCGCTCGCTGCGGTGCTCGTCACGTACGTGGTGGGTGCGTCGTTCGGCGGCAGCGGCCTCAGTCTGGTGCTGGCCGGTGTGGCCGTGGCGGCGCTCGGCACCGCCGTGCAGCAGTACCTCCTGCTGCGCAACAGCGACGTCATCAAGGAGGTCTACAGCTGGATCAGCGGCCGCGTGAGCACGGCCACGTGGGACGACGTGAAGCTCGTCACGCCCTACGTGCTCGTCTCGGCCGCGGTGCTGCTGGTGCACCGTCGCCAGCTCGACGTGCTGCGTGTGGGCGACGAGGAGGCGATGACGCTCGGCAGCGAAGTTCGTCGCATCCGCCTCGTGGTGGTCATCGCCGCCACGCTCGGCACAGCCGCGGTGGTGAGCGTCAGCGGTCTCATCGGTTTCGTCGGCATCATGGTGCCGCACCTCGTTCGCCTGGTGGTCGGCTCGTCGTATCGCGTGGTGCTGCCGCTCAGCATCCTGGTGGGGGCGTCGTTCCTCATCCTCGCCGACATCCCCGGTCGCATGATCGAGCACGGCGGCGAGACCCCCATCGGTGTGGTCACCGCGCTGGTCGGCGCGCCGATGTTCATCTTCGTACTGCGGTCGCGGCGGGTGCCGGCATGAGCTCGCTCGGCTTCGAATGCGTGAACGTGCTCTACGGCTCGCGCGAGGCCGTGTACGCGCTCGACGAGCAGGTGCGGCCGGGTGAGTGGCTGTGCCTCATCGGTCCGAACGGCGCCGGCAAGTCGTCGGTGCTCCGTGCCGTGGCCGGGCTGGTGGAGTACCGCGGCATCATCACCGTCGACGGTGCGCCCATCGAGATGCGGTCGCCGCGGCGCCGGGCGCAGATGGTGGCCTACGTGCCGCAGTCGCCGCTGATGCCCGACGACATGACCGGCGCCGAGTACGTGCTGCTCGGTCGCAACCCGTACGTCGGCTACTTCGGTTCGGAGACCAAGCACGACCGTGCGTTGGTGGTCGACGTGCTCGATCGGCTCGACCTGGGTGAGTTCGGCAACCGTCGCCTCGGCACGTTGAGCGGTGGTGAGCGTCAGCGGTTGGTGATCGCCCGCGCGATCGCCCAGGAGGCGCCCATCCTGCTGCTCGACGAGCCGACCAGCGCGCTCGACATCGGGCACCAGCAGCAGGCGCTCGAACTCGTCGATCGGTTGCGGCGCGAGCACGGCCTCACCGTGGTGTCGGCGATGCACGACCTCACGCTCGCCGGCCTGTACGCCGACCGCCTGTCGCTGCTGCACCAGGGGCACGTGGTGGCCACGGGCAGCGCCGCGCACGTGCTGCGGGCCGACATCCTCAGCGAGTTCTACGGCGTCAGTGTCAGCGTGCACGAGCAGGACGACGGCACCGTGGTCGTGGTCCCCAAACGCGCCCGCGCCTGACGCCCTACGCTCGCGGCGTGGATGTGCGCGACCGGCTCGAGAAGTTCGCAGGGCAGCGGGTGATGCCGGCAGGGACGGGCGACGAGCGCGCGGTGCTGCGGTCGTTCGTCGACTTCCAGCGCACCACCTTCGCCCAGAAACTGGTGGGGCTCAGCGACGGTCAGCTGCGGCAACGCGCCGTGTCGCCGTCGACGATGTCGTTGCTCGGACTCGTGCGGCACCACGCCGAGGGGGAGCGCGGGCTGATGCAGATCCTGTTCCTCGGCGAGGAGCACGAGCCGTGGTGGGTGACCGACGAGACCCCCGACCTCGACTGGGACGGCGTCGACGATGCCGACGTGTCGGCCGACCTGACGCGCTGGCTCGATGCAGTCGAGGCGAGCCGTGCGGCGGAGGCACAGGTCGACTCGCTCGACCAGGTGGCCGTGGGGCCCGAGCTGTACCCGGGGCAGGGTCCGGTGAACCTGCGCTGGGTGCTCGTGCACCTGGTGGAGGAGTACGCCCGCCACAACGGCCACGCCGACCTGCTGCGCGAACGCCTCGACGGCGCCACCGGCTACTGACCGACGCACCATTGCTCCTGGCGTACTACCAGAGGTAGCATCACGGTGTGAAGGTCAGCGTGAGCCTCCCCGACAGCGATGTGGACTTTCTCGACGAGTACGCCGAGCGCGAGGGCTATGCCTCCCGCTCGGCTGTTGTGCACAAGGCGGTCCGCCTGCTGAGGGCCGCCGAACTCGGTGCTGCGTACGAGGATGCGTGGGCCGAATGGGCGACCGCGGACGACGCGTCGGCCTGGGACATCGCCGCCGGTGACGGGCTGGCCGATGCGCCGGGGTGAGATTCGGCTCGTCGACCTCGAACCTGTCCGCGGTGCCGAGTCCGACAAGTTGCGGCCGGCGGTGATCGTCAGCAACGACGGCGCGAACAACACCGCGCAACGCTTGGGTCGCGGCGTCGTCACCATCGTGCCGGTCACGTCGAACACGACGCGGGTGTATCCGTTCCAAGTGCTCCTGCCCGCCGAGTCCACCGGGCTGCCGGTCGCGTCGAAGGCACAGGCCGAGCAGGTCCGTTCGGTCGCCGTCGAGCGCGTCGGTGCTCGCGTCGGCGTGTTGCCGCCCGGGCTCCTCGCCGATCTCGACGAAGCGCTTCGTCTCCATCTCGCGCTCTGAACGC
>SXKB01000321.1 GCA_005778215.1 Actinomycetota bacterium
CGGCAATGCGGTTGCCACCGTCCACCCGGGCGGGCGTATCCTGGGCGCATGACGTCCCAGGCCTTCACTCGTCGAATGTGCACCGGCTCCTGATCCAGCCGTTGTTCGCCATTCCCCGAAAGGACCTGCCATGAGCCGCTACTTCCTCACGACGCCCATCTACTACGTCACCGCACAGCCGCACCTCGGCCACGCCTACAGCACCATCACCGCCGACGCGCTCGCCCGTTGGCACCGCCTGCTCGGCGACGACGTGCACTTCCTCACCGGCACCGACGAACACGGCCAGAAGGTGGCCGACAAGGCGGCCGCAGAGGGCAAGGACCCGCAGCAGTTCGTCGACGAGATCGCCCCGCTCTACGCCACCGCGTGGGAGCGCCTGGGCATCACCAACGACGACTTCATCCGCACCACCGAGGAACGCCACAAGATCGGCGTGGCCGAACTGCTGCAGCGTTGCTACGACGCCGGCGACATCGAGCTCGACGTGTACAAGGGCAAGTACTGCGTGGCGTGCGAGGAGTACTACACCGACGACGAACTCGACCCGGGCGACCTGTGCCGCATCCACAAGCGGCCGGTCGAGTACTACGAGGAGGAGAACTACTTCTTCCGCCTCAGCCGGTTCCAGCAGCGCCTGCTCGACTGGTACGACGCGCACCCCGGCGCCATCAAGCCGGAGTTCCGCGGCAACGAGGCACTCGGCCTCATCCGCGGTGGACTGCGCGACTTCTCGGTCAGCCGCACCAGCCTGCAGTGGGGCATCCCGCTGCCGTGGGACAGCAAGCACGTCGCGTACGTGTGGTTCGACGCGCTGGCCAACTACATCACCGCCATCGGCTACGGCTCCGACCAGGAGCGGTTCGAGGGCTGGTGGCCCGGCCACCACCTCATCGGCAAGGACATCATCCGCCACCACTGCGTGTACTGGCCGGCCATGCTGATGAGCGCGGGCATCGAGCCGCCGGCAGGCTGGGCCGTGGGCGGTTGGCTGCTCGTGGGTGGCGAGAAGATGAGCAAGACCAGCGGGAACGTCGTGAACCCGCTCGACCTGGTCGACGAGGTCGGTGTCGACGCGTTCCGCTACTACGTGCTGGCCGAGACGCCGTACGGCCAGGACGGCGACTTCACCGCCGAGGGTCTCGTGGCGCGGTACAACAGCGACCTCGCCAACAACCTCGGCAACCTGCAGGCCCGCGTGGCCACCGTGGTGGGCAAGAAGTGCGGCGGCATCGGCCCGGCCCCCTCACCCGACTCGCCGCTCGCCGCCATCGCCGCCGAGGCCTACGCCGACACGGCGAAGGCGTGGGACGACGTGCAGCCCAGTCGGGCGCTCGAAGCCACGTGGAGCCTCAGTCGCGCGACGAACGCTCACCTGGAGGCCAACGAGCCGTGGAAGGCCGAGCCCGGCCCGGCGGTCGACGCCGTGATGGGTGACGCGCTCGAAGCACTGCGCATCGTGTCGATCCTCGCCTCCCCCGCCGTGCCCGGTTCGGCCCAGGCCGTGTGGGAGCGCATCGGGCTCGACGGCCAGGTCATCGACCAGCGGCTGCCCGATGCGGCCGCATGGGGCGGCTATCCCGGCGGCCGCACGGTCACGAAGGGCGACCCCCTCTTCCCCCGCCGATGAGCTACGTCGACACGCACTGCCACCTGTACGACACGCGTGGCGTGCCGGTCGACGACGTCATCGCTGCGGCACGAGCCGCCGGGGTGACCACGATGATCGACGTCGGGTGCGACGCCGCCACCACCGCCGCTGCCGTCGCGATCGCGTCGGCACACGACGACATCTGGGCCACCGCCGGGCTGCACCCGCACGAAGCGGTGCACGGGGTGGAATCCATCGTCGAGTTCCTCGACCACCCGAAGGTGATCGCCGTCGGCGAGTGCGGTCTCGACTACTACTACGACCACTCGCCCCGCGACACCCAGCGGGCGGCGTTCGCGGCGCAGATCCAACTGGCGCACGAGCGGCACCTGCCGTTGGTCATCCACACCCGCGACGCGTGGGCCGACACGTTCGACGTGCTGCGCGCCGAGGGCGTGCCGGCGCAGACGATCTTCCACTGCTTCACCGGCGGCCCCGAGGAGGCCGACGCGTGCCTCGACCTGGGTGCGTTCCTCAGCTTCAGCGGCATCGTCACGTTCAAGGCGGCGGCCGACGTGCAGGCGGCGGCGCGCCGCTGCCCGCTCGAACGCATGCTCGCCGAGACCGACAGTCCCTACCTCGCGCCGGTGCCGCACCGGGGTCGCACCAACCAACCGGCGTTCGTCACCCACGTGGTGCAGTACCTCGCCGACCTGCGCAACGAGCCCACGGAGCGCGTTCGCGAGGCCACGGCCGGGAACGCGTGCCTTGCGTTCCCCGCGTTGCGCCCCTAGCGTTTTCGAAGCGGACGGACACATGCGCGCAGCTGTCGTAGGTGCCGGGCACCCGCAACCCCAACCATGAACACCTTCGACCGTCGTCGTCTTGTCGTGGCCTGCGTGTTCACGCTGGTCGCGCTGCCAGCGCTGTGGGCCCTCGGGCGCGACACCGCGGCCTCCAGCGGCTCCCCCAACGTGGGTGCCGCCGGCGTCGACGTACCTGGCGCGGCCGCCGACACGGCGCCCAGCACCACGGAGTACCTGCCCGAGGCACCGCTCTTCGTGGGCGGCGACGACCAGCAGGCGAACCCCGGCGTGGTGAACGTGGCGGTGCCGCCGGCGCCGGGCGCGAACGAGGCACGGGCCAAGGCGAGCTTCCATCGCTTCGCCGGGCTCGGTGCTGCCGTGTGCACCACCCTGCTCGCACCCGAGGGTGAGGTGCTCACGGTCACCAACCTCGACAACGGCCAGTCCACCACCTGCACCAACACGCTCGGCATGCAGTTGCCGGCCGGCAGCGACATGGTGATGAACACCGCCGTGTACATCCTCATCGCCGACCTCGCCGAGGCGCCGGTGCCCGTGCGCATCAACTGGTAGCCGTGCACAACCGCGGCGACATCAACGAGTTGCTCTCGCGCGGCGGCCTGGCCCCGCGGCGCGACCTCGGGCAGAACTTCGTCGCCGACGCGAACACGGTGCGCAAGATCGCTCGCCTCGCCGAGGTGGGCCCGGGCGACCGAGTCGTGGAGATCGGCGCCGGTCTCGGATCGCTGACGCTCGCGCTCGCCGAGACGGGTGCGCAGATCGTCGCCGTCGAGGTCGACCGCGGCGTGGTGCCACTGTTGCGCGAGATCGCCGAGCCGCACCCGAACATCACCGTGGTCGAGGCCGACGCGATGCAGCTCGACTGGACCGAACTGCTGGGCGACACCACCGGCTGGGTGTTGGTGGCGAACCTGCCGTACAACGTGGCCACGCCACTGGTGTGCGACCTGCTCGACGGCGTGCCACAGATCGAACGGATGTTGGTGATGGTGCAGAAGGAGGCCGCCGAGCGGTTCTGCGCCTCGCCGCGCACCGAGCAGTACGGCGCCGTCACCGTGAAGGTGTCGTACTGGGCCACCGCCCGCATCGCGGGGCTGGTGCCGGCCAGCGTGTTCGTGCCGCGACCCAACGTGGAGAGCGCCCTCGCCGACATCCGGCGCCGGGCCGCCCCCGCCGTCGACGTCCCGGCCGACGACGTGTTCCACCTGGTGCGCACGGCGTTCGGCCAACGCCGCAAGATGCTGCGCCGCTCGCTCGCCGCCGTGGTGACCCCGGAGGTCTTCGACGCGGCCGGCATCGACAGTCAACGACGACCCGAGGAGCTCGACGTGCAGGAATGGGGAGCACTCGCCACCGCATGGCGGCGAGCGACATGAACACCGCGGACACCGTCGTGGTGTCGGCACCGGCGAAGCTGGCGCTCGAACTGCGCGTCACCGGAGTACGCGACGACGGCTACCACCTCGTCAATGCGGAGATGGTGTCGCTCGAATGGGCCGACACGCTCACCATCACACCCGGCGGACACGGCATCACGGCCGACGGTCCGTTCGCCGCCGGCATGCCGCTCGACCACACGAACCTCGTGGCCAAGGCACTGCAGTTGGCCGGGCGCGAGGCGGCGGTGCACATCCACAAGGCACTCCCCCACGGCGGCGGCCTCGGTGGCGGCTCGTCCGACGCTGCGGCGGTGCTCCGCTGGGCGGGCTGGACCGACGTGGAGGGCGCAGCGGTGCTGGGCGCCGACGTGAGCTACTGCCTGGTGGGTGGCCGCGCCCGTGTCACCGGCATCGGTGAACTGGTCGAACCGCTGTTGCCGCGCGACTACGAGATCACGCTCGTCGTACCGCCCGTGCACGTGAGCACGCCCGAGGTGTACCAGGTGTGGGACGAACTCGGCGGGCCACGCGGCGCCGCCAACGATCTGGAGCCCGCGGCACTCATCGTCGAGCCGTCGCTGGTTCGCTGGCGCGACCGCATCCGCGAGGTGACGGGCATGCGCCCCACACTGGCCGGGAGCGGTGGGACGTGGTGGCTGCGCGGTCACTTCCCCGCGCTCGAGGGCGCGCTGCCCGAGGCGACGGTGGTGCTGACGCGCACCGACCGCCCACGCTGAACGCGGGCGGTCGGTGTCAGAACGTCAGGTTGTACTGCGGAGAAGCGTTACTTCTTGCCACGCTGACGCGCGTGACGCGTCCGGCGGAGCATCTTCTTGTGCTTCTTCTTGCGCATGCGCTTGCGGCGCTTCTTGATCAGTGAACCCATAGCGGTGCAACGCTACCGGGTCGCGACCCGCGAGCGAAACCCCGGTCCGAAACCGACTCCCCCGGCTAGCCTCTGCAGCGTCTTTCCGGGGTCGTTCAATGGTAGGACAGCGGTTTTTGGTGCCGCCTATAGGGGTTCGAGCCCTCTCCCCGGAACCAGTCGCCGTGTCGAGATCGCGGCTCAGGCCAACAGACTGCGCAGGATGCCCACGGCGAAGTCGGGCATCCCCTGCATGTCGGCCATCCGTTCCAGCTCGGCGCGTAGCAGTGACTGCCGGTGGGGGTCGAAGCGCCGGAACTGCAGCAGGTCACCCACCAGGCGCACGGCCAGTCCGGCGTTGTCGGGCATCAGCACCCCCAACTCGTCGACGAACGCCCGGTAGCCGGCCCCCGACGGATGGTGGAACACGGAACGGTTGCGGGTGGCGAACGGGAACCACACGGCCATGACCCGGCCACGGTCGCTGCGGTCGTAGAGCGGGCCGGCGGCGAGTGCGGCCACGCGCTCGATGGTGTCGCTGCGCCGCGAGCCCGACTGGGCACGCAGCCACCGGTCGACCAGCTTGGGCGAGTGCTGCCAGTTCTCGTAGGTCACGCGCAACAGGTCGTCGAACGGCACGTCGTCGTAGTGGGCCAACTGCGTGAGCGCGCGCACGGCACGGGTCGAGTCGAGGCTGCCCAACTGGACGAGTGCGGCCTCTGCGCCGTCGTCGCTGCCGGTGGCCAGCAGCAATGCCAGCACGGGCTCCACCGTGGTGCGGATGGTGATGTCGCGGGCGGTGTCGCCCGTGGGGTGGTCGTCACCGAAGCGATCGAGCACTGCGAGGAGTTCGTCGTGCAGGGCCAGCCCGAGCCGCTCGCGGAGGAACTGCAGCCCGGACGCCACACCGTCGACGTCGATGGTGACGTCGCGATCGCCCAACATGAACTCGTCGGGCACGGCCAGCAGGTTCGCCAGCAGCAGCGGGTCGGTCTCGTCGACCGCCACCCGTCGCAGCGCGTCGGCCAGCACGGCGAGTGCTGCGTCGGCGTCATCGGCACGACCGGCGCGGTTCGCATCGACCACCCGGATCATCAGCGACTCGCCGGCCCACCACCTGGCGTACGGGTCGTCGTCGTGTTCGACGAGCACGGCGAGGTGGTCGCTGGGCAGATCGACCGTCAGGTCGACGGGCGACGAGTAGCGGCGCAGGGGCGACAACACGTACGGCTGCGGCGCGTCGATGCGCACTGCGCGCTCACGACCGTGCAGCACCACGGTGTGCTCGTGCGCCGGCGTTCCTCCGTCGAGGGCCACCGCGAGCGGCGCACCGTCGAGGCTGCGGAAGCCGAGCACGACGGGCATGGCCACCGGCGGCTCGTCGCCGAGCGTGTCGGTGCGCGACACCGTCACCGAGTCGGTGGCGGCATCGATGCGCAGCGCAGGTCGACCGGCGAGTCCGAACCAACGGGCAATGCCGTCGATGTCGCCGCCGGCATCGGGAGCAGCGGCGCGCGCCGCGGCCAGGAAGTCGTCGATGGTGGCCGACCCGAGGTCGTGTCCGGTGATGAACGACGAGAACGCGGTGCGCCATCGTTCGGCGCCGAGCACCGTGCGCAGCATGCCGAAGATCTCGGCGCCCTTCAGGTAGGTGGTGCGGGTGTACAGCGACGCAGGGTCACTCACCTCGCCACGCACCACCGGCGCACCGATGGTCACTTCCTCGGGGAACTGGAGGCGGCGGAGGTCGAGCACGTCCATCACGCGGGTGGCATCGCCCAACCAGTGGCGACGGAAGTCGTTCTGCCCCATCAGCACCGTGAGGCCTTCCTTCAGCGCGAGCTGACCCCACGACTGCACGGTGACGCGGTTGCCGCGCACGTGGTGGCCGTACTCGTGCGCCACGTTGGCCGAGATGAGCAGCAGGTCGTCGTCGACCCAGCCGCGCTGGTCGACCAGCAGCAACGACGGCTCGAAGAACATCAGTCCGTGGTACTCGGTGGCGTCGGAGTAGCCGGGCACGGCCACGTACGTGAGTGTGTCGAGGTCGTGCTCGATGCCGCCCTGCGCCTCGTCGAAGCGCATCACTCGCTCGAGCATCTCCGACGCGAAGTAGCCACCCGACACGGTCTCGGGGCTGCTCGCGATGCGCAGCCGGAGGTCGCGGCCCGACGCCGTGCGGAACGGGCGATCGAGCCACGCGAGCGTGCCTGCCACCATCGAGAACAGGTACGAGGGCTTGTCGAACGGGTCGTCGAACCGCACCCAACGGCGGCCGTCGTCGAGTTCACCGTCCGCGACCTGTCGGCCGTTGGTGAGCGCCACCGGGTACTCGGCGGGATCCGCCACCAGCGTGACGTCGAACGTGCTGCGGTTGCTGGGACGATCGAGGAACCAGGTGATCCGACGGAAGCCCTCGGGCTCGCAGTCGGTGAACAGCAGCGACGGGCCGCGGACGAAACCCTTGGTGTGCGGCGCGCCGACCGGTGCCGTGACGCGGGTACCCACCACGTGCGCGCCCTCGCCGATCGGCAGGCTGAGCGTGCGGTCGGTGAGGTCGTACGCGTCGGCGGCCAGCACCACGTCGTCGACCGACACCTCGTGGGTGGCGAGCCCGCGACCGTCGAGCACGAGCGGCCCCGCCTCGGTGCCCTCGACGGGGACGACGTGCAGACGAGCGGTCACGACGACCTGCTCGGACGACAGCTCGAGCCGCAGCTCGGCGTGGTCGATCCGCCAGGGACCGAGGGGATTCGGTGAGGTGTGCACGGCGAGTGGGCTCAGTGCGCAGTCACGAACTCGGCCACCAGCTCGACGGCGCGGTCGACCTCGGCGAGCGTGTTGTAGTGCGTGGGACCGATTCGTACCACACCGCCCAGGTCGGCGAGCCCGAGCCACTCGATGACCGGCAACGCGTAGTTGTGGCCGTTCCACACGTACACGCCGTGGTCGTCGAGGAAGCCGGCCACGTCGGACGGCTGCGTGCCCACGCGGCTGAACGACACCGTGGGCACACGGCGCTCGAACGATGCCGGGTCGGTGATGCCGTGCACCTGCACGCCGTCGATGGCCTGCAGCCCCGCGATGAGCCGACCGCTCAATGCGTACTCGTACTCGGCCATCGCCGCCATCGCGGCGTGGATCTCGGCGGTGCGGCGCGGCACGCCGGGCTGCGAGTGCAGATGCTCCGAACCCATCGTGGTGCCCAACCACTGGAGGTACTCGATCGCGCCGATCACCCCGGCCTGTCCCTCGAGGCTCTGGCAACCGGTCTCGAACTTGTCGGGCGCCACATCGGGCACGACGCGCAGCTTGAACGCACGCAGCCGGTCGAGCAGTTCGCCGCGGCCCCACAGCACACCCTGGTGCGGGCCGTAGTACTTGTAGCTGGACGAGACCAGGAAGTCGCAGCCGAGTGCCTGCACGTCGATGGGGCCGTGCGGCGCGTACTGCACCGCGTCGACGTAGGTGATGGCACCGGCGGCCTTCAACATCGCCACCATCTGCGGCACCGGGTTGATGGTGCCCAGGATGTTGCTCGCGTAGTTCAGCGACGCGAACTTCGTGCGCGGCGTGATGAGGGCGTGGAGTTCGTCGAGATCGAACTCGTAGGTGTCGCGCGACCACGGCAGTGTCTTCACCACGAGGCCGTGGTCCTCGGCCATGCGCCGCCACGGCGTGTTGTTGCCGTCGTGCTCCATGTGGGTGGTGATGATCTCGTCGCCGGGTTCGAACAGCGGCCCGAGCACCCGCGCCATCATGAACGTGAGGGTGGTCATGTTCGGTCCGAACACGATCTCGTCCGGCGAGGCCGCATGGTAGAAGTCGGCCATTGCCACGTGCGCCTGGTGCACCAGTTCCGTGGCTTCACGCGACGTGCGGAAGTTGCCGTGCATGTTCGCGTTGCAGCCCACCATGGCGGCCTGCATGCGGTCGAGCACCTCGTGCGGCACCTGCGTGCCCGCCGGATTGTCGAGGTACACGCGCGGCATGCCGTCGTGTTGCAGCGCCAAGGCCGGGAAATGTGCCCGGATGCGGTCGAGGTCGAAGGTCATCGTGCCCTCCGGGTGTTCACCCAGTTCGTCGTGTCTTGTACGGTGTGCAACAGTAGCACCATGGACCTCGCGCTCGACCCACAGGAACGCCGTCTCGCCGTCGCTCGCGGCCTCGTGCCGCCGGTGCGCATCGCCGACCGCCCGTTGCACTGGACCGTCGAGGAACGACTCGCCCACCATCGCTGCCCCGGCGTCGGGGTGGCCGTGATGCACCAGGGCGCCGTCGACTGGGTCGATGGGTTCGGGGTGCGCGAAGAGGGCACCGACCTGCCCGTCGGCCCCGACACGGTGTTCATGGTGGCGTCGTGCAGCAAGCCGGTGACGGCGATGCTGGTGCTGCAACAGGTGGAACGCGGCGTGCTCGACCTCGACGTGCCGATGAACCAGTACCTGCGCCGGTGGCAGATCCCCGACAACGACTTCACCGCCACGCATCCCGTCACGCTGCGGCGTGCGCTCAGCCACACGGCGGGCCTCACGGTGGGCGGCTGGGGAGTGGTGCCGCGCGACGGCACTCCCGTGCCCACCTGGCTGGAACTGCTCGAGGGTCGCCCACCTTCGAAGCTCGGACCCGTCGTGGTCGACCGCGCCTACGACGGCACCGACCGGTACTCCGGTGGCGGCTATCTCCTCGCGCAGATGATCCTCGAGGACCAACTCGGCCGTCCGTTCGCCGACCTGGCGGACGAGATGATCTTCACCCCGCTCGGCATGACCCGCACGTCGTTCCGGCCCGTGCCATCGGCGGCCCTGCTCACCGACATCGCATCGGGGCACCCCGGCGACGGCACGGTGTGTGCCGGCGGCTGGATGACCTCGGCGGAGGCCGGGGCCGGCGGCCTGTTCAGCACCCCGCGCGACTATGCCCGCTTCCTGCTCGGCTGCCGCGCCGCGTACCAGGGCGAGCCGGGCGCCATCCTCGGTCACTCGATCGCCCAGGAGGCGATGACCCGTCACGACCGCAGTGCATTCGGCCTCGGCTTCCGCGTGCTCGGCGAGGGCGCCTCGAAGCGCATCAACCACGGCGGTTCGAACGACGGCTACCAGAGCGAGACCGACCTGTTCCTCGACAGCGGCGACGGTGGCGTGGTGTTCACCAATGCCGTCCCGGGCATCTTCCTCTACCGCGAGGTCATGAACGCCATCGCCGAGGTGTACGACTGGCAGCACTTCCTGCTGCCGCCGAAGCACCTGAAGGTGCTCACACCGGAGGAACTGCAGCGCTACGTCGGCAACTACCGCATCGTCAGCGGCATGGAGATGCCCCTGCTGCGCGTGTGGACCGAGAACGGCCGACTGTTCAACGCCATCGACGGCATCCGGTTCGGCGAGCAGGAGGCGTTCTGCGACACCGACGGCGTGCTGTTCAACCAGACCGGACCGTTCGAGACGCGACCCGACTTCGGGCCCGACGGGCGCGTCGTCGGCCTCACCGTTCGCGAGGGCGACGTGATCATCCTGCGCGCCGAGCGCACCGACGACTGACACCGTGCATCGTCTCTTGTACATCGTGCAATAATGAGCCGAGGTCCCCGGGAAGGGACCACGAGAAGGGGAGCAACATGGGGAACCGAGCCAATCGCCCGTGGCGTCGCATTGCGGCCATCACGCTGCTCGTCGGGGCGGTCGCCGCCTGCGGCGGCAACTCACCGAGCGACACCGCGCCCACCCAGCCCGACGTGAGCAGCGGCGAGACCACCCCGGTCACCGAACCGCCCGTGTTCACGAACGCGCCCACCACCACGAATCCCGAGGTGGAGCCGACGGCCGGTGGCAGCCTCACGGTCGGGCTGAACAGCGAGTCGACGGGCTACAACCCGACGGCCGACGCCTGGGCCGACAGCGGCCACAACGTCGCCCACGCGATCTTCGACCCGCTGGCCACGTTCGACGCCGGCGGCAAGGTGGTGCCCTATCTCGCCGAGTCGATCACCCCGAACGCCGACGCCACGGTGTGGACCATCACGGTGCGCTCCGGGGTCACGTTCCACGACGGCACGCCACTGAACGCCGAGGCCGTGCGACTGAACTTCGAGGCCAACAAGAACAGCCCGCAGTTCGGCAGTCAGCTCGCCCTGCTCGGCAGCATGGCCGTCATCGACGATCTCACGCTCGAACTCACGATGACGCAGCCCTGGGGCACGTTCCCCAACGTGCTCGCCGGCACCATCGGTTCGCAGATCGGCTACATGGCCGCACCCGCGATGCTCGCCTCGGCCGACGGTGGCCGCAACCCCATCGGTACCGGCCCGTTCACGTTCGTGGAATGGGTGCCCGACGACCACCTCACCGTGGCCCGCAACGACAACTACTGGCAGGACCCTGCGTACCTCGACGAAGTGGTGTTCCGACCCATCCCCGACTCGACGGCTCGCAAGGCTGCGAAGGACGCCGGCGACATCGACCTGTACTACACCGGCTCGTCGAGCGAGATCCAGGAATACCAGGCACTGCAGGCCGACGGTGAGGTCAACGTCACCATCGGTGCACCCGGCGAGGGCGACATGGTGATGCTCAACACCAAGAGCGCGCCGCTCGACGACGTGCGCGTACGCCGCGCACTGGCGATGTCGGTCGACATTCCCCGCCTGTTCGAGTTCCTCGACGCCACCGGCGTGAAGCAGCCCACCCACGGCCCCTACGCCGACACCTCGTTCTGGTACGTCGAGACCGACTACCCCGACTACGACCTCGAGGGCGCGAAGGCGCTCATCGCCGAGTACGTGGCCGAGAAGGGCCCGGTGGAGTTCGAGTTCGCCGGCGGCCAGGACCCGTTCATCGTGTCGCTGCAGGAGCTGTACCAGAGCATGTGGAGCGAGATCGGCGCCACGGTCAACATCGTGTCCCGCGCCCAGGGCGAGAACATCTCGGCCGTCATCGCCGGCGATTTCCAGGTGGTGCTGTGGGGTGGCATCGGTGGCGGCGATCCCGACAACGACTACGTCGACTTCCACTCGAACACGGGTCAGAACTTCTCGGGTTTCAACACGCCCGAGATGGACGCCGCACTCGATGCCGGCCGTGCGCTCACCGATCCCGAGGCCCGCAAGGAGCAGTACGCGATCGTCCAGCAGGTCCTCGGTGAGAACGTGCCGTACATCTGGACCGGCACCAACCAGTACGGCCTCATCACCGCCACCGACGTGATGGGCGTTGCCGACTTCGACCTGCCCGACGGCACCCCCGGCCAGCCGATCAGCGGCCAGGTGTTCTTCCTCAAGGACGTGTGGCGTCTGCCGTGAGGCTGATCGCCTCGCGGTTCGCGCGTCTCGTCGCGGTGCTGGTCGCCGTGACGTTCGCGTCCTTCTGCATGGTGGCGCTCCTCCCGGGCGACATCGTCTCGTCCGTCCTCGGCCCTGATGCCACCGAGGAAGCACGGGAACAGGCCCGGGAGGATCTCAACCTCGACGCACCGCTGCCGGTGCGGTACGTGCAATGGGCAGCCGACGCTCTGCGCGGCGATCTCGGTGTGTCGTACCGCACCAACCAGCCGGTGTCCGAGGCGCTCGGCGAACGCGTCTGGGTCACCATCGAACTGGTGCTGCTGTCGCAGCTCATCGCGCTCGCGATCGCCATCCCGATGGCCATCTTCGGCGCGCTGCGACCAGGGTCGTGGCTCGACCGGTTCCTCAGCGGCGCACAGCTCGCGATGCTGGCCACACCGGGTTACCTGGTGGCGATCGGCCTGATGGCCGTGTTCGCGGTGCAGCTCGGCTGGTTCGACACCACGGGCTACACCCGATTCCTCGACGACCCGCTCGCCAACCTGAAGTCGCTGCTCCTGCCGTCCATCGCGCTCGCCCTGGAACAGGTGGCGGTGTACTCCCGCGTGCTGCGCACCGACCTGGTGAACACGTTCGATCAGGACTTCATCTGGTTCGCCCGGGCGAAGGGCAACACCACACGCGACATCGTGGTGCGGCATGCGCTGCGCCCGTCGTCGATCGGTCTCGTCACGCTCACCGGCGTGTCGGTGGGCCGCATGATCGGCGGCACGGTGTTGGTGGAGACCATCTTCGCCCTGCCGGGACTCGGTCGGTTCACCATCGATGCCATCAACAACCGCGACTTCATGGCCCTGCAGGGTGCCGTGGTGGTGCTCACCGTCGGCTTCGTGCTCGTGAACTTCGCGGTCGACATCCTCCACGGCGTCATCGATCCCCGAATTCGCACGGAGGCAGCACGATGACCGCCGCAATGGTCGGGGCCGCGCACGACTCGGCGGCCACCGTCGCCGACGACGGCGTGCTGCAGAAGGACCGCCTCGGCATCTCGGTGTGGTGCTCGGTGGCGTGGCTCGCCGTGCTGGCGCTCAGCGCGGTGTTCGCCGATCTGCTGCCCCTGTTCGATCCGTCCGACACGCGGGCCGGCATCCCGAACTCGGTGCCCACGTCGCAGAACTGGCTCGGCACCGATGCGCTCGGACGCGACCTGCTCTCGCGCACCATCTACGGCGCACGCGTGTCGCTGGTGGTGGGCGTCAGCGCGGTGCTGCTGTCGTCGGTGGTGGGCGGCCTCATCGGCATGGTGGCCGGCTACTTCAAGCGCAAGGTCGAGGCGGTCACGCTGTTCGGTGCCGACGTGCTGATGGCATTCCCCACCCTGCTGCTCGCCGCGTCCATCGTGGCGTTCACCGACTCGCGCGGCCTCGTCACCGTGGTGCTCGCCATCGCGCTCATCTACCTCGGCCCCACCATCCGCATCGTGCGCGCCCTCACGCTCAGCACCTCGAACCGCGAGTTCGTCACCGCCGCCCGCTCGCTCGGCGCCACGAACGCGCGCATCATCCGCCGCGAGATCATGCCCAACGTGGTGCCCACGCTGATGTCGATGATGATCGTCGCGGTGGCCGGTGCCATCGTCGCCGAGGGCGGTCTCGCCTACCTGAACCTGTCCGTCGCCCCGCCCACGCCCACGTGGGGCGCGATGATCGCCGCCGGGAAGCCGAAGATCGACGAGAGCCTGTACCCCGTGCTCGTGCCCGGCGGTGCGCTGTTCCTCACCGTGCTCTCGCTCACGCTCATCGGCGACGCCATCCAGAAGCGCCAGGCGCGCAACACCGGCGCCATCTGAGCCGGACTCGACGTGCATCCCCTCCTCCACTCGGTGCTCCAGGGACACACCGGCGTCGACGCGCTGGGCACTGCGCTCCGACTCGCCGGTGGGCCGCTGCGCACCGACCGCGGTGACGACTCGGTGGCGCTCACCTTCGTGTGGCTGGGCGATGCTCCGGCGGTGTCGTTGCAGTGCGGCCTCGTGCCGGGTGGCGCCTCCATCGAGCTCGACCGACTGGGTGACCTGCCCGTGTGGTCCGCCGAACTCGTGGCACCCCGCGACACGCTGGTGTCGTACCGGCTCGTGATCGACGACCCGTTCCTCGGTGCACACGACCTCGACGACGACGGTTGGCAACGCCTGATGCTGGTGGCCCAGCAACGATCGTTCGCCGATCCGCACAACCCGGAGCGCATTGCGCCGCTCGCCGTGCTGTTCGGGCTGCCGGTGCCGCCCGAGCAGTACGAATCGGTGCTCGCACTCGACCACGCGCCGTCCGCCCCGTGGTTCCAGCCCCACGATGCACCACCGGGTTCGCTGCACCGGTTCGAGCACACGTCGGCGGCGCTCGGCGACCGACGCGCCATCACCGTGTGGACCCCGCCGGTGCCGGCCACCGAGCATCCGCTCGTGCTGCTGCTCGACGGCACCTCGTTCCTGCAGCTCGCCGAACTGCCCCATGCGCTCGATCTGGCCGTGGCCCGCGGCGACATGCGTCCACCGATCGTCGCGTTCGTGCACGAGGCCGAGGGCTCGGCCGGGTTGGCCGACCGCACCCGCGAGCTGAGCTGCAACCCGGCACACGCCTCGATGCTCGTGGACGAGCTGCTCCCCGAGTTGCGCCGGCGATTCCCGGTGTCGACCGAGGCCGCCGACACGGTGCTCGGCGGGGCCAGCCTCGGCGGGCTGGCGAGCGCGTTCACCGCAACGGGCCGACCCGATGTCGTCGGCAATGTGCTGTCGGTGTCGGGCAGCTTCTGGTTCGGCCTCGAGCGCGACGGCCGCGATCAGTGGCTGACGCGGCAGCTGCAGATCGAGCCAGTGCGCGGCCTGCGGTGGTACCAGCAGATCGGTCGGCTCGAGGACGGGCCGCTCGCCGTGGCCCCCGATGTCACCCACCTGCAGGCGAACCGGAATCTGCACGAGCTGCTCGTGACACAGGGGGTCGACGTCACGTACGACGAACTCGGCACCGCACACGACGTGTGCGCGTTCCGCGTCGCGGTGCTGCGCGGCCTGTGTGCGCTGCTGCCCCGCTGACCGCGGCTCAGCCGACGGCCAGGTGGTGCAGTGCCAGCGCGGCGTGCAACGCCACGCCGGTGGGAAGTGCCGCATCGTCGTGCACCACCCGGTTGGAGTGGTTCGAGTCGGCCGTGGTGAAGTCGCGATCGTGCGGGGTGCAGCCCAGGAACACCATGGCACCGGGCACTCGCTCGATGACGAAGCTGAAGTCCTCGGCCCCCATGGTGGGCGTGGGCAGCTGGTACACCGATCGTGCGCCGAGCAGGTCGGTGGCCACCGACAGCACGGTGTCGGCCGACGCGGCGTCGTTCACCGTGACGGGATAGCCCTCGCCCAGCACCACCTCCACGGTCGCGCCGTGCGCCGCGGCGATGCCCTCGGCCACTCGACGCACACCGTCGTGCAATCGTTGGCGTGTCGCGGCGCTCACTGCGCGCATCGTGCCCTCGACGACAGCCACTTCGGGGATCACGTTGGTGGTGGTGCCCGCCGCGATGCGGCCCACCGTGACGATGCCCGGATCGAACACGTCGATGCGCCGCGTCACCATCGTCTGCATCGCCTGCACGATCTCGCACGCGACCGGGATGGGGTCGAGTGCACCGTGCGGCTGGCTCGCGTGCCCGCCACGACCGGTGACCGTGATGGTGAGCCGATCACTCGAGGCCATCAGCGGGCCTGGACGGGTGATCACCAGCCCCGTGGGCGCGTTCGGACTGAGGTGGATGGCGTACGCCGCGTCGACGGCCGATGCACTGCCGTCGACCGCGTGGGGCGGCAGGTCGAGCAGCCCTTCGTCGAGCATGTGGCGCGCGCCGGCTGCGCCGTTCTCCTCCCCCGGCTGGAACATGAACAGCACGCGCCCGGCCAGCTGGTCGCGCATGCCCGACAGCAGCCGCGCCGCGCCGACCAGCATCGCAGTGTGACCGTCGTGTCCACACGCGTGCATCACGCCATCGTTGCGTGATGCACACGCCTCACCCGTGTCCTCGTGCAGCGGCAACGCGTCCATGTCGCCGCGCAGCAGCACCGTCGGGCCGGGACGCGAACCGGTGAGCAACGCGGCCACCCCGGACGTGGTGCGGTGCAGCGTCACGTCGAGTGGCAGGCCTTCCAGGGACGCCAGCACCGCCTCACGCGTGCGCGGCGTGTGCAGGCCGAGTTCGGGCCAGCGGTGCAACTCGTGACGCATGTCCACCACGCCGCCACCGAGGTCGCGGGCCGCGCCGAGCAACCCGTCGGAGTCGGTCACGTCGGGCGCTTCCGCTGCCGTCGCACTCGGGCCTCGATGCCGTCGAGCAGCAGCTGCATCAGGTACTCGAACGACTCGTCGAGCGGACTGTCCGATGCGTCGCTCCAGCGCACCGAGAGCGCCTTGTCACCCATGTCGTCGAAGTGTGCCGCCAGGTGCGGGAAACGCTCAGGGTCGATGCTGCGCAACTCCGCCTCCACCACCGCGCTGCCCTCCGGCCCCGACTCGGCCCGTGGCGCCAGCTCCATGAGCACGAACCCGCGCACCGCGCCCATCAGCGAGTTGAACACGTGCACCATCTCGTCACCGAGACCGAGCGCCGCCAACTTGCCGACGATGGCGTCGGGGATGGCCAACGACTCGTTGTTGCGTGCTCGTTCCATACTGGCCAGACGCGCCACGTCGGGATGGGCGAACGCATTGCGCCGGTACCGGCGGCCGAGCTCCATCATCCACTCGCGCCAGTCGGTCAGGTGGTCGGGCAGCTCGACGTCCTGGATCCAGCGGTACTCCACCAGGCCCAGCAGCTGACCGCGGTCGCCGACGTGCCAGTACAGCGTGGCCGGGAACACGCCGAGTTCGGTGGCCAGCGATCGCATGCTGAACCCCTCGAGGCCGCGCTCCTCGATCAGCCGGTAGGCGGTGTCGACGATGAGATCGCGGGTCATCGGCGTCTCGGCCTTCGCACCTCGTTTGCGGGTGGGTTGCGTGGCACTCATGCGAGCACGTCCTCTTGTGGTTCGACGACGGCGCCCAACTCCTGGAGCACGTCGGGATCGACGGTGACGCCCAGACCGGGGCCGGCGGGCACTTCGATGGTGGAACCCTGCAGGACGAAGGGCTCGGTGATGTCGCGCCGCCAGTAGCGCTCGCTGGCGGAGATGTCGGCGGGGAAGGTGAACCCGGGCAGCGCCGCGAGTGCCACGTTGGCGGCGCGCCCCACGCCGGTCTCCAACATGCCGCCGCACCAGACCGGCACGCCACGCTCCCGGCACGCGTCGTGGATGCGCACCGCCTCGAGCACGCCGCCCACGCGACCGACCTTGATGTTGACGATGGTGCAGGCGCCCATGTCGAGTGCCGTGAGGGCGTGGCCGACCGAGAGGATCGACTCGTCGAGGCAGATCGGTGTGGCCATACGCGCCGCAAGTGCGGCGTGCGCCTGCAACTCGTCGGGCGCGTACGGCTGCTCGATCATCAGCATCCCGAACCGGTCGAGCTCGGCCAGCAGATCGGCGTCACCCGGCTCGTAGCCGGCGTTCGCGTCGACCTGCAGGGCGAGGTCGGGGAAGGCACTGCGCACGGCCTGGAGGGGCGCGAGATCCCAGCCGGGCATGATCTTCAGCTTCACGCGGCGGTAGCCGTCGGTCACGTAGCCCGCCACCTGCTCGACCAGTTCGTCGACCGTGGGCGTGATGCCCACCGACACACCCACGTCGATGGCGGTGCGAGTGGCACCCAGCCGCGCCGCGAACGACGAGCTGGCCGCGCGGAGTTCGGCATCGAGCACGGCCATCTCGAGACCGGCCTTCGCGGCGCGATACCCCTTCACCTGACGGCACGCACCCGCAACCGCATCGGCCGTCACGTCGCCGAGCGAGCGGACCGCAGGAACCAGCCAGCGACGCAACACCATCATCGCCGACTCGGTGAACTCCTCGTTGTAGAAGGGCTCGGCGTGCGCGGCGCACTCGCCCCACCCCTCGCCCGAGTCGGTGATCACGTGCACCAGCAACACGTCGCGTGTCGACTGCACCCCGAACGAGGTGCGGAACGGTCGCACCAGTGGCATCGCCACCCGTACGAGCTCGACGCGTGCCAGCCTCACCCCGCACCGCCGATCACGTAACCACCATCGGAGAGACCGAGCACGGTGCAACCGGTCGCGAACACCTCGGAGAAGGCGTTCCCCACCCTCGTACGGGTTGCTGCCGCAGCCGCCGGATCGGTGGCGCGCAGCCCCTGGTAGTCGGCGGGGATCGCGATGAGCGAGGTGCCCTCCGATGGTGACACCTCGGCACCGCCCACCGGCACGTCGAGCCGCCAGCTGACCTCGATGCGGTCGGTGGTGTCGCCCGTGTTGAACGCATCCTGCCGCTCTCCGTAGCAGTGCGGGAAGAAGCCCACCACCTGCGCGCCGAGGCGCACCAGGTTGAACCGGGCGTTGGTGAACAGCAGCGGATCGAACGTCCAGCGCATCTCGTCGATGCCGTGCTGGAGGCACATCGCACGCTGCGCGAGCTTGAGCGCATAGCCCACGCCACCGCCACGAATGCCCGCCCGCACACCCACCTGGTGCGAGTGGAAGTGCACGCCACCCTCCCAGCCCAGCCACCCGAGCGCGAACCCGATGGGCGCATCCTCGCGACGCGCCACCAACAGGCAGGCGCCGCCGAGCGCCAACCCGCGCAGCAGGTTGCGCGGCGGCACGATCTCGGGTCCCCACACCTGTTCCATCGTGGCGCGCAGCACGTCGAGTTCGTCGGGCGCGGCGACAGCCTCCACCGTCACACCGGCCGCGAGCGCGGCAGCGGCGGCCGCGGCGCGAGCTTCGTCGACCGTGGTCACCCGAACCTCGCGGCGTGGGCCTGCAGCACATCGGCCACCGTCGCGGTGACGCGCCGCACCGTGGGCAGGTGCAGGAACTCGTTCGGCCCGTGCGCATTCGACTCCGGCCCGAGCACACCGATCAGCAGGAACTGGGCGTCGGGCATCTGCGCGCCGAGCATCCCCATGAACGGGATGGTGCCACCCACACCGCACGAGGCCACCGGTCGGCCCCAGTGGCGAAGGCTGGCGGCTTCGGTGGCGGCGGCCAGCCACGGCTCGAACGCTGGTGACTCCCAGCCCGGTCCACGGGCACCGTCGAGCAACCGCACCGTCGCGCCGAACGGCGGGTCGGTCTCGAGCACGGCGCGCAGTTCCTCACCCACTGCCCAGGTGTCGGCCGTGGGGGGCAGCCGCAGCGACAGCTTCACCGACATGCGCGAGCGGAACACGTTGCCGGCGTCGGCCACGGGCGGCAGGCCGTCGACACCGATGACCTCGAGGGCCGGCCGCCACGTCTCGTTGAGCAACTCGGCATGCGCGTCGATGCCCATCGGCTGCACACCCGGCACCGGACGGAACGACGACGACAGCGTCGGGAACGCTGCGGCGGCGATGGCGGCCTCCTGCACGCGGTGCTCGGGAATGTCGACGTTGGCAGTGCGCAGCAGCAGTCGACCGGTGGCCGAGTCCTCGATGCGGTCGAGCAACAGCCGCAGGATGCGGAACGACGACGGCAGGACGCCGCTCGCGCGGCCGCTGTGCGGGTCATCGGCGCACACCTCGATGTCGAGCACGCCGCCACACACGCCGCGGGTGGACGTGGTGGTCCACAGCCGGTCGTAGCTCTCGCAGAACGAGTCGAGCGTGATCACCAGGTCGGCAGGGCCGATGCGCGGCAGCAGCCGCTCGAGATGGTCGGCCAGGTGCACCGACGAACTCTCCTCGCTCGCCTCGATGAGCACCACCAGTCGGCCGTGTCGTCCGCCGGCCTCGTGCACCGCAGCGATGCCGATGAGCGCGGCGAACACCGAGTAGCCGTCGTCGGCACCGCCACGCCCGTACAGACGGTCGCCGTCGAGCACCGGCAGCCACGGCCCCAACCCCGGCGCCCACGGCTCCATCTCCGGCTGCTTGTCGAGGTGGCCGTACAG
>SXKB01000040.1 GCA_005778215.1 Actinomycetota bacterium
CCCGACAGCACGAAGAACACGTCGACGCCGATGAACCCGCCGGCGGCCCAGCGGAACTCGGCGTGGTACACCAGCACCAGCAGGACGGCAATGGCACGCAGGCCCTCGATGTCGGGACGGAACGTGGCCGGCGGTGCTGCATGGCGCAGGGCCGGTGGCGGGATCTCGAGCGACCGCTGTGCAAGGGGCACGCCCGGCTCGTCGCCGCCGGGGTTGCGGTTCCACTCGGCCTTGTTCACCCACCACCAGGTGAAGAGGGCGACGAATGCTGCGCCCACGACCACCTGTTCCACGGGGGTGGACGTTAGTGGATGCGGGCCATCAGCCTCCCGCCGCGCAGTGCGAGCACCCAGGCCACCATCACCGCGTTGGTGACGCCGATGAGGGCGGTGGAGAGCCAGAACGCTCGCACGTGCACGTTCCATGTGGCGGTCTTGGCCTGGCAGATCGCATCGCACGTCGCTGAGCCGACGAGCACCGGGGTGTTGCCGACGATGCGATAGGTGGGATGCAGGAGATGCTCGGCGATCATGATGTGGTGGGTCTGCAGGTAGTAGTCGTACCCGGCGCTCACGGCCACCTCGACCACGCCCACCACGAACGTGAGCGCCACCATCAGCAGGCCGGCCACCAGCAACCGCACGCCAGGTCGGCGATCGGCCGCCACCCAGCGGCGGGTGAGGAACAGCGCAGCGATCACCGCCACGGCGAAGAACGGCACCATGATCAGCGAGTCGCGGAGCCAACGTTCGAACGGCGGGGACAACCGTTCGACGGCACCGACGGCACCCTGCAGCGAGGTGAGCCAGAAGCCGTCGGCCAGTGCCACCGCGACCGCGACGCAACCGACCGTGAGCCAGCTGGCTTCCAGCGCCCGCAGGCGGTTCACGTGATCTCCCAGCCGAACATCATCGCGTGGTCCTCATGGGCCAGGTTGTGGCAGTGCGCCACGTACGGGCCGACGAAGTCGCGGAAGCCGCGGTACACGATGACCGACTCACTGGGGTCGAGGGCGATGAGGTCCTCCTTCGACACGTCGTCGGGATGTGCCTTGTCCCCGCCACCGGTCACCACCTTGCCGTTGCGCATCACGGTGCGGTGTTCCTCCATGTGCAGGTGGAACGGGTGCACCCAGCCGCCGCCGCCGTTGCGGATCTCCCACAGGTTGAAGCTGCCCTTCTTCTGCTGGGCGAGTGGCGTCTTGCCGGCAGGGTTCTTGAGGCTGCGGGCCGGCACGGTGGGGTCGAACTGCCGACCGTTGATGAGCCATTCGGTCTCACCACCCACGCTGCCGCGCTCGACCTCGAAGATGAGCCGGTTGTCGAGCAGGCCCTGCCAGTTCGACGGCAGCGGGGGCAGCGACGCGAGTTGGCGGTTGGCCGTGGGCATCACGCTGTAGTCGGGCGCGTTGTCACCGATGACGATCTTCATCACCGGCACCTTGTAGTTGGGATCCGGCGACGACCGCGTGGAGCTGTCCCACATGCGGCCATCGGTCATCTTCATGACGTTCGTGAGATAGATCACGTCGCCCTTCGTGGTGGGCGTGCCGTCCATGTACTTGGTGAAGTCGACGATCACCTCACGACGCTTCGCCGGCCACAGTTCGAACGAGTTGCGCGTGACGGCGAACGGGAGGATGCCCCCGTCGGAGGCGATCTCGGTGAACTTCATGCACTGCTGTCCGTCGGGGATGCGGTACTGACCCTGCAACTCGTCACCGCCGTAGCCCAGCGACGCCGCCGACTTGGGCCCCTGGGTCGAGGTCATCAGCATGAACTCGTAGATGCGGGCGATCGATGCGTCGAGGAACCGCAACCGATACTTGCGGCGCTTCACCTCGAGCACCGGGTACGCGGTGCCGTTGACGGTGAAGATGTCGCCGACGAAGCCGTGGTTCGGGAAGTGCTTGAAGAACGTCTTGCCCCACCACTCGGGGTGCGTGCGCGGGTTGTTCGCATCCGGGTACTCACCGAGGCCGTCGTGCATGTCCTGGTGCACGGTGACCCCGTCGTCGAGGGCACAGTCGTAGAACGCGAGCGGGATGTCGTACTCCACGTCGAAGGAGCCATCGGCGTTGTTGGTGCGCTTGCCGGGGAACCGGAGGCCGACGCGCTCGTCGCCCATGTCGCGGCTGCCCTTCGGGTCGTAGATCGGGTACAGCCCGACCATGCCCTTGTAGACGTTCGCGCCGGTGTGGTCCATGCGGTGGTCGTGGAACCAGAAGAAGCTCTGCTTCTCCCGGTCGTCGCCGCCGGCCGGCCAGTTGAGGTACAGGTTGTCGCACCACATGCCCGGGAGATAGCCGTGCGTCCGCGGGCCGTACTGCATGGTGTAGTGCGGGTTGCCGTCACTCTCCGGAGCCGTGTGCGCATTGTGCAGGTGGGTGAGGAACGACCAGTCGGGTGCGCCGAAGTCCTGACGGTCGAGCTGCTCGGGGTTCTGGTCGAGTTCGTTGATGAAGCGGATCAGGACCGGCTTGCCGTACTCGGCGTTGATGCGCGGCCCGGGGAACGTGCCGTTGAAGCCGTAGATGGTGCTCTTCGGCAACGACCGCACGGTGCCGGCGGGCAGTGGGTTGCCCTGCTCGTCGAACGACACGGTCGGCTGTCCGGCGCGGTCGATGGGGAGCACCTTCGACGAGGTGAACGAGTGGCCCGCCACCTGGAGCTTGATCTTGTAGACGATGGGGTCGGGATAGCCCAGCTTGGAGGTCCAGATCTGGTGGCGCTCGTTGCCGAGCGAGTTCTGCTGCCCCACGCCACCCCCTGGCGGCGACGCCCAGGCGGAGAACGTCGACTTCGGCTCCGGTCGCAGCGCCTTCGGGATGGGCAGCGCGTCGCTGAACGGCGACAGGATGAGCGGGCTGGTGGGGAACACCTCGGTGTACAGGGCATCGGCCCATGCGATCGACGCGGCGTCGAACACGCCGTCCTTCGACATCAGCCCTTTGTGCTGCAGTTCGGGGATGACCACCTTGGTGGTCGCACCCACGGCCGCGACCGCGCCGGCGGCGGCGCCGAGTTGGATCAGTTGGCGACGGTTGATGTCGGTCATGGCACCGGTGTAGGCCCGGCACCCTCGGAAAACCTTCGGAAAACCCTCGGGCGTCAGCCGAGCACCACGTACGGGTCCATCACGGCCCGGGTGCGATCCAGCGAGGCCTGCAGCTGGGGGGCGATCGCGGCCAGCGACGGATCGTCGAGCGCCACCGACACCACCCGCACCACCCCGGCGGCCGGGTCGTACCACGTGGGGCGGACCATCGGTGCTGCGGCGTGATAACGACCGTCGTCGCCCTTCGTGAACGTGACGTCGGCGATGACACCGTCGTACGTCGACGGTCGCTCGCTCCCCTGGTTCGCCACCAGGTTGCCCACGCTGAGCAGGGCGTACTTGCCGTGGAAGACCTCGATCGGTTGGAGCACGTGCGGGCCGTGTCCGATGAGCAGGTCGACGTCGGGTGAGGCGAGCAGCCGGTCGGCCAGCGAGCGCTGCGCATCGGCCCCCTGCCCGTCGTACTCGTTCCCCCAGTGCAGGCTCACCAGCACCACCGCGGCGCCGTCGGCACGGGCGCGGGCTGCGTCGGCGAGGATGCGGTCGGGATCGATGACATTGGCCATCCACGGTTCCCTCGGGGACGAGCCGTTGTAGCCCCAGGTGTACGAGAGGTGTGCCACTCGCAGCCCGTCGGCGTCGAATGCGCCCGTGACGCCCGCCTCGTCGGCGGTGCGCGCCGAGCCGTGGTGGGTGACGCCACCGGCGTCGAGCGCGTCGAGCGTGGCCACGATGCCGGCGCTGCCGCGGTCGTTGGTGTGGTTCGAGGCGGTGGAGCAGCGATCCCAGCCGGACGCGCCGATACCCGGTCCCACCTCGGCGGGGATACCGAAGTCGGGGTAGCCACTCAGTGGCGTACCGGGCGGCGCGACGGGCACCTCGAGATGGCAGATGGCCAGGTCGGCTGCCGACAGGCGTTCGAACAGCGGAGCGAACATCGGGGCGAAGTCGTACGCGGTGCCCGAGGCTGCGCCGAACCGGCGCGCGTGCTCCACCACGGAGGGGTGCGGAAGGATCTCGCCCGTCACCGCCACGGTGAACGACGGTCGCGTCACAGGGCCGGCGGCCGCCTGCACCGGCGCGGCACCGGTGGCGATGCGATGATCGGGGCCGGTGACCCGCACGAACAGCGCCGCGACGGTCGCGAGGGCCATCAACGCGGCGAGGCGCCAGAGTTGGCGTGGGGAGCGGTCGGCCCCGGGCGGCATGCACACAGTGTGCACTCACTCCTCGCGCGAGTGGTGGATACTTGCCCACGCTCCGCGCGATAGCGTTCCTCCATGAGCGAACTGACCGGCACCACCGTCGAGCTCCTCCAAGGGCTGATCCGCAACGAGTGCGTCAACGACGGCACCCCCGACTCGGGCGGCGAGACGCGCAACGCCGAACTCCTGCAGACGTTCCTCGAAGGCGCTGGCCTCGACGTGCAGCGGTTCGAGTCACGACCGGGCCGCGGGTCGCTGGTGGCTCGCATCGAGGGCAGCGACCCCGACGCACCGAGCCTGTGCCTCATGGGACACACCGATGTCGTGCCCGTGAACCCCGACGGATGGTCGCGCGACCCGTTCGGCGGCGAAGTGGTCGATGGCGAGGTGTGGGGCCGTGGCGCCATCGACATGCTCAACATCACCTCGTCGATGGCGGTGGCCTTCCGCGAGCTGGCACGGTCGAACTGGCGGCCGAAGGGCACGCTCATCTACTTCGGCGTCGCCGACGAGGAGGCCGGCGGTCACTGGGGTGCCGAGTGGATGCTCGACCACCACTGGGACGCGGTCGGGGCCGACTACGTGCTCACCGAGTCGGGCGGTTGGTCGTCGGTGGGCCACGACGGCGTGCGGCGCATCGTGGTGAACGTCGGCGAGAAGGGCATCGCCTGGCGCCGGTTGCGGGTGCACGGCTCGCCCGGCCACGGCTCGATGCCGTTCGGGGCCGACAACGCGCTCATCAAGGCCGCCGAGGTGATCCGCCGCATCGCCGCCTATCGACCGGCCGCGAAGATCGACGACATCTGGCGAGCCCAAGTCGCTGCGATGTCGCAGCCCGACGAGGTGAAGGCCGCCCTGCTCGACCCTGCTCGCATCTGGGGCGCCATCGAACAGATGCCCGCCAACGCTGCCCGCGGCTGCCACGCGCAGACCCACACCACGTTCTCCCCCAACGTGGTGCACGGCGGGCAGAAGACGAACACCATTCCCGACGTGGTCGACATCGACGTCGACATCCGCACGGTGCCCGGCACCACCGACGACGACGTGCGTGCCCACCTGGCCGAGGCGCTCGGCGACATGGCCGAGCACGTGGAGATCTCGCCGCTGCAGTCGTACCTGTCGACCGCGTCGTCGACCGACAACCCGTTCTGGGACGTGCTCGAGCGTCAGGCTCAGGTGGCGTACCCGGGAGCACAACTGCAGCCGGGACTCATCGTCGGCGGGACGGATGCCCGCTTCTACCGCTCGAAGGGCTCGGTGGCATACGGCGCCGGCATGTTCTCGCCGTCGATGACCCTCGCCTCGTTCGGCCAGCGCTTCCACGGCAACGACGAGCGCATCGACGTGGCGTCACTGGCGCTCAGCACCGACTACTGGGTGGGCATCGCGAGGGAGTTGCTCGGGTAGCCGCTTCATCGCGTGCCACGCCACCGCCGCAGTCGCTGCGGTGCCGACGATCCCGATGATCGTGACCACGGCGAACCCGCCCCAGGTCGACGCGACCTGGAATCGAGGAGGAACCTGTACCCAGTCGGGGCCGGTCCAGGACAGATCCATCGTCTCGACACCTCGATCGGGATTCAGGAACCGCGC
This sequence comes from Actinomycetota bacterium, assembly GCA_005778215.1. Classification (GTDB taxonomy): domain Bacteria; phylum Actinomycetota; class Acidimicrobiia; order Acidimicrobiales; family Ilumatobacteraceae; genus UBA668. Next base: position 5,859 of record SXKB01000040.1, read on the forward strand.
CCAGAGGAACCAACTGACCACCCTGGCCGCCCCGTACACCATGTACGCCCGGAACACCGCTCGCCGCACGTGCGCCGACAGGTGGAACCTCCGTTCGAGCACACCCCAGAAGGGATCGGCTGGCTCGACACTGGTGTGGAAGTACTCAGCGGTGAGCGCCTTGCGGGCGAGCACCAACACCAGGACGATCCAGAGGACATCCCACGCCCAACCGAGACTCGAGAAGTAGGCAGCAGCGTCACCGTAACGGCCTTCCTGGGATGCGTACTGCCACATGCCGAAGCTGTAGTGCTGGGTCGTGAACGGGAAGAACATCATCGTGCCGACCGAGTCGGCCGTGTCGGTCAGGACGTGCGACCAGTACCCGATCAGGATGCCGGCGCCCCATGGCTTGCTCCGTGTCACGACGTAGACGAGGCATGCTGCGACGATGCCCGCCACCAGTGAGTGTGTCGGCCCCGAGCCAGGCCAACCGCGGTGGTACATCCATGGCTCGGGCGCCTTGATGACTTCCCAGTTGCCGATGTGGAGTCCGTAGACCGGCAGCTTGGTGAAGTCGGGCATCAACGCACCGAGGAGGATCGCCATGTAACTGACTCGCCACAGCGTTCCTGGCCGATCCGCATGCCGATGAAGGATGATCGACTCCAGTTCGTGCGCAGCCCAACTCATGGCGACCGCCGTCGAGCCAGCAGCGGCACGACCACTGCGACGGTCACGACCACGACCATCGGCCCGACGAAGAAGTTCAGGACCAACGTTCGCAGGAACATCCCCGCCACGACCAGGACGCTGAACGCCACTGCATAGGCGACCATCTCTGCCCCGTGCTCGGTCATGTGAGCCCTCCTCTCACAGTCGCATCGTGCACCGAGGGATCGTCACTCCCTCGGTGCCATCGTGCTCCCGCGAGCCACCACGACCAGGGCCGAACGACTCTTCCTCGGCGCGGCTCGGCCGAAAACGCAACAGACCCGGCGCTGCGAGCACCGGGTCCGATGGTGTCGGAGGGGGGACTTGAACCCCCACGAACTTACGTTCACTAGCCCCTCAAGCTAGCGCGTCTGCCTATTCCGCCACTCCGACGTGGTGGTGACTCAACCTACCGTTACGAGGTCAGCGCACCAACAGGAAACTCAGCGCGACGACCGTACCGATCCACACGATGCCCATCACCGTGGTGATGCGGGTGAGGTTGCGCTCGGCGGCGGTGCTGCCGAGGGCCGTGGTACCGGCGCCACCGAACATGTCACTGAGGCCACCACCGCGGCCGCTGTGCATGAGGACGCCTGCCACCATGCCGGCCAGCGACAGGATGTTGACGATCACGGTGACGTACATGATGAAGTCGCGCACGGCGGGAAATCCTATCGGGCTGATCGGTCAGACGGCTGCCGGGTTCGGCATCTCGAGCGCCACGGTGTCAGCGAAGTGGCAGGCCACCGGGTGACCCTGCCCGCGCTCCTTGAGCTCGGGCTCCTCCACTGCGCAGATCTCCTTGGCGATGGGGCAACGGGTGCGGAACCGGCAACCCGAGGGCGGGTTGATGGGGCTGGGCACCTCGCCCTGCAGCATGATGCGCGGGCGGCCCCGCTCGGTGACCGGGTCGGCCTGCGGCACCGCCGACAACAACGCCTTCGTGTACGGGTGACCACTGGCGAGGTACAGGTCCTCGGCGGGGCCGACCTCGACGATCTTGCCCAGGTACATCACGGCCACGGTGTCGCTGATGTGGCGCACCACC
>SXKB01000322.1 GCA_005778215.1 Actinomycetota bacterium
CATGGAACGTCAACTCGCTCAAGGCTCGTCTGCCGCGCGTCGAGGAGTGGCTCGCCGACGTGCAGCCCGATGTGCTGTGCATGCAGGAGACCAAGCTCGCCGACGACGCATTCCCGGCGCTCACGTTCGCCTCGATGGGCTACGAGAGTGCGCATCACGGTCAGGGCCAGTGGAACGGTGTGGCCATCCTGTCGAAGGTGGGGCTCACCGATGTGGTGCCCAACTTCGCCGACGGCGGCGACCCGGACCCCGATGCGCGCATCATCACCGCGATGTGCGGCGGTGTGCGGGTGAGCAGCGTGTACGTGCCGAACGGCCGCTCGCTGGACAACGACCACTACCAGTACAAGCTGCGCTGGCTGGCCCAGCTGCGCCGCCACGTGGCCGCGCTCAGCACACCCGACGAGCAGGTGGTGGTGACCGGCGACTTCAACATCGCGCCCACCGACCTCGACGTGTACGACCCGAAGAAGTTCGTCGGCGCCACCCACGTCAGCGAGGCCGAGCGCGCCGAACTGGCGGCGCTGTGCGACTGGGGCATGACCGATCTGTTCCGCCAGCACCACCCCGACGCCAAGCTCTACAGCTGGTGGGACTACCGCGCCGGCGACTTCCACCAGGGTCGCGGCCTGCGCATCGACCTCGTGCTCGGCACCGCGTCGGTGGCCGAGCGCTGCACGTTCAGCATCGTCGATCGCAACGCCCGCAAGGGTCAGTCGCCCAGCGATCACGCGCCGGTGATCGTCGACCTGGCATGACCAGCGAGGAGACCCTCGCCCGGCTGGCCGGCGACACCCGGCTCGACCTTGCGGCGGCCTGCCGCGCCGTCATCGACGAGCTGGCGTCCAGCACGGCCGACTCCGAGGCGTTCGCCGCAGCCAGCCGTCTGGTGCAGGAGGCCACCGGCATCCTCGCCGGGTCCACGCACGGCCGCCCGTACGAGGGCGCCGAGGCATCGCTGGTCGACTACCAGGAGCACCTGTTCATCGACCACAGCCCACTGGTGGGTCCGTTGAACCCGCTGGCCCCGCCCATCGAGATGCAGGCCGACGGCACCACCGTCACCGGTCTCGTCACCTTCGGCGACGCCTACGAAGGGCCGCCCGGCTGTGTGCACGGTGGCTTCATCGCCGCGTCGTTCGACGAGATCCTGGGGTTCGCCCAGGGGCTGTCGGGCGCGCCCGGCATGACCGCCCGTCTGGTGGTGAACTACCGCTCGCCGACCCCGTTGCACCAGCCGTTGCGGTTCCTCGGCGACATCGACCACATCGAGGGCCGCAAGATCTTCGTCAAGGGCGAGCTGCGCGTGGTGGCCGACGACCGGCTGTGCGCCGAGGCCGAGGGACTGTTCCTGTCGATGAACCCCGAGGTGTTCGACCGCCTGATGCGCAATCGTCCCAACCCCGGCACCTGAGCATCCCGCAGCGCGTGCCGTGGGCATCGGATGTTGCGCACGACGCAACCTTCGATGCCCACGTCGACGCAGCGAGGGGTCGGGTCAGGGGGAGGGCAGGGGGCGGAGGCGGGCGGCGGCCGACTCGGTGATGCCGAGTCGTCGGGCCAGGTCGGCAGCGTCGACCGGCGGCTGCTCCATCAGCGACCGCAGTACCCGGTCGCTGCAGACGGCCCTCTCGGGCATGCCCGAGACGCGGGCGATGCCGGCGCGCCACTCGCGGTACGGGGCCAGCGGGTCAGCGGGGGCGTGGCGCCACGAACGAGCGGCCGGCGGGGGCACCGGCGCGCCCTCGTCGACGGTGGCCTCCACGGCGGCGAGCCACCGGCTCGGCGCGGTCTCGCGACCGGCCCGCACCGCGGCCTGGGTGATCACCAGGTGTTGCTCGGCACGGGTGAGCGCCACGTAGAACAGGCGCGCCTCCTCGTGCAGCGCGGCGGCGGTGACGGCCGACGAGTGCGGGATGAGCCCCTCCTCGGCGCCGACCACGAACACGGCGAACCACTCGCGCCCCTTCGCAGCGTGGAAGGTGAGCAGCGACACGGCGTCGCTGTCGTGACCGGTGTCGAGATCGTCGAACGGGCTGTGGAGGTCGACCCAGGCGCGGAAGTGGCCCGTGTCGCCCGACGACAGGAAACGGTCGACCGCTTCGGCCACGCGGCGGCGCACGGGGTCGGCATCGGCGTCGACGAACACGCCCTCGGCCCACGAGGCGAGCTGATCGCGGTTGGTGCAACGGGCCGCGTCGGCGATGGCGAGGTCGAGCGGGGAGCGACCCGCGGTGCGTTCGGTGGCGATGCCGTGTTGGGTGAACACCCGCTGCACGGCGGTGATCTGGTCGTTGGTGCGGGCGAGCACCGCGATGCGTCGACCCGAGTGGTGGTGGAGCAGGTCGCGCACCTGGCGCGCCACCGACTCGGCCTCGGCCACGTCGTCGGCGTGGCGTTGCACCACCACGGCACGCCCGCCGGGCACCTCGCTGGCCGTGTCGTCGGCCTGGCCCGAGGCGCCGAGCGCAGCAGCAGCGGCCCGAACCACCTGCGGCGAGCAGCGATAGTTGGAGGTGAGCGGCACCACCGTGATGCCGGGATAGCGCTGCTCCACCTCCGACAACGTGGTGTGGTCGGCGCCGTTCCAGCCGTAGATGGCCTGCCGTGGGTCGCCCACCAGACACAGGTCGAGGCGGCCGTCGCGCAACGACTCGAGCACTGCGTGCTGGAGCGGGTTGAGGTCCTGTGCCTCGTCGACGAACAGGTGCCGGTACTTCCAGCGCACGCCGTCGGCCCAGGTGCTGTCGCCGCGCATCGCGTCGAGCGTGCCCACGAGCAGGTCGTCGAAGTCGAGCACCCCGCGGCGGCGCTTCAACTGCTCGTACGCCTCCACGAACTCGGCGTAGCGGGCGCCGGGGATGCCGCTGCGTCGACGTTCGGCGCGGCAGGCGTGCTCGTAGCGCTGCGGGTCGACCAGTCGGGCGCGCGCCCAGTCGACGTCGGTCATCGCCTGGTACGGCTCGACGCGCAGCTTCAGTTGGGTGATGCACTCGCGGACCAAGCGGAGGCGGTCGTTGGCCACGGTGGGTGGGGCCTCGTTGCGGGCGAGTGCCCGGTCGCGCAGCAGTCGCAGGGCGACGCTGTGGAACGTGCCCGCTTCGATGGGTTCGCGGATCTCCAACCGGCGGAGTCGTCGCTTCAGTTCGCTCGCGGCGTCTCGGGTGAACGTGAGCGCGAGCACGTGGCGGGGGAGTGCCGAGCCCGTCTCCACCCGGTAGGCGATGCGCCGCGTCAGCACCGTGGTCTTGCCCGAACCTGCGGCGGCGATGACGGCGAGGGGTGCGGCGGACGACGTGACGGCCTCCCGTTGCGCCGGGTCGAGGCCCGAGAGGAGATGGTCGCCCTGCACGACGGTGGACGCTACAGTCCGCGCCATGACCTTCCCGAAGAAGCACCTGAACGAAGGCGAGACCATCGCTCTCGACATGCATCCGCACTGGTGGTACTTCGCCGAGCCTGCGTTCTCGCTGGCCGCCACCATCGTGGTGGGCATCTGGGTCATCGGTCTCGAGGACGGCACGCTGAAGGACATCGTCCGGCCGGTGTTGCTGGCAGTGCTCGCGGGCACGGCGTTGTGGTTGGTGTACCGCGCTGCCACGTGGCAGACCACCAACTTCGTCATCACCTCGCAGCGGGTGATCTTCCGTCAAGGCCTCATCGCCAAGCGCGGCATGGAGATCCCGCTCGACCGGGTGAACAACGTCAACTTCACCCAGGGCATCTTCGAGCGCATGCTCGGCGCCGGCGACCTGCTCATCGAGTCGGGTGGCGAGGACGGTCAGCAGCGCTTCACCGACATCAAGGACCCGGCCGGCGTGCAGAACCTGCTGCACCGCGAGGTCGAGAAGGTGCGTGGCCGGCGAGCGGCCGGTGGCGGCTCGGCCTCTGCCACCCTGTCGGTGCCCGAGCAGCTCGAGCGGCTCGAGGGGTTGCTGCAGCGCGGCAGCATCACCCCGGAGGAGTTCGAGTCGCAGAAACGCAAGCTGCTCGACTGACCCGCCTCGCCCGTCAGGGCAGGCCGGCGTGCGGCACGGCCACCTCGGCCACCTCGATGCACGCTTCGCGTTGCTGCGACGCCACCGCGGCCAGCGACGCCGCGGCCGTGGCGATGAACAACGTGGAGCCGTCGGGGCCGCCGAGCATGCACGCGAACGCGCGGCGACTGGTGCCGACCGTGTCGAGCACCTCGCCGCCTTCGCGCACCCGCAGGCAGCGTGGTGCCGCGGCGTCGGCCAGCCAGATGGCGCCCTCGGCGTCGAGACAGATGCCGTCGGGCACGGCATCGAGATCGGCCCACACGCGCTGGTTGGTGAGGCTGCCGTCGATGCCCACGTCGAACGCCGTGAGGCGTCGGCCCATCGACTCGGCCACCACCAGGGTGCCGCCGTCGGGGGTGAGCACCATGCCGTTCGGGAACTTCAACCCGGTGGCCACCGTGTGGGTCTGGCCGTGCGGGTCCACCCGTGCCAGCGCCGCACCCTCGTACGCCGCGAGCGCGCCGGTGAAGTCACCGCTGGTCTCGGCGGCATCGAGGTCGAAACCGAAGTTGCCCACGTAGGCGCGACCGATGGAATCGACCAGCATGTCGTTGCAGTGGAACGTGGCGATGTGCGACAGGTCGGCGTGCACGACGAGCGCGTCGTACTCCATGCGCAGCACCGCGCGCTGCTGCATCGCGACGATGAGCATGCGTCCGTCGGGCAGCCAGCCGAGTCCGCTCGGGCGGTCGTCGAGCACCACCATCGTCTCCACGTGGCCGTCGAGATCGACGGTCTTCACCGCGTGGTCGTAGAAGTCGCTGAACCACAGCTTTCCCTGGTGCCAACGGGGCCCCTCGGCAAAGGTGAGTCCGTCGGCGAGCACCCTGGCGGCCATGTGCGCTCCTTCCGTCCGCGGGAACGTTAGTGCGTGTCAGGACTCGACGACGCGAGCGCCGTCGACGGCCTGCACCACCCAACCCTGGGTGAGCACGCCGGGCTCGGTGAGCGCCACCACGCACCCGCCGAAGCCGCCACCCGTCATGCGTGCGCCGTACACGCCGGGCGTGGCGTTGAGCGCCGCGACGGCCTCGTCCATCACCGGGGTGGAGGTGGCGTACAGCAGGCGCAGGCTCTCGTGGCCGTCCTTCACCAGACGGCCGGCCTCCACCAGGTCGCCGGCGGCCAGGGCGGCCGCGAACTCGCGCACACGCTGGTTCTCGGCCGTGACGTGCAGGGCGCGCATGCGCAGCACGGGGTCGTCGATGGCCCTGGCCTGTTCCTGCGTTGCCGTTCTCAAGGGTCCGATGAGCGCCTCGGCTGCCGCGCATTCGGCGACGCGGTCGGCGTAGGCGCTGCCCACGAGGGTGCGGTGCGCGACGAACTGCACCACGACCTCCAGATCGTCGGGCATCGGTACGGGCTGCACGGTGAGCGCTCCGCAGTCGATCATCAGCGCGTGACCCTGCACACCGGCCGCGATGGTGAGCTGGTCCATGATGCCGGTGGGCACACCCGACGAACGGTTCTCGGCGCGCTGGGTGAGCTGCGCGAGGTCGATGATGCCGCCGCGATGGCCGAGCGCCATGGCCACGGCCACCTGCAGCGCGTGGCTCGACGACAGGCCGGCACCGATGGGGATGTCGGTGCTCACATGGCCGGTGAATCCCTCGCGGGGATGCAGTTCGGCCACCACACCGGCGACGTACTTCGCCCATGCGGGCTCCACGTGCTGGGGGTCGTCGATCTCCAGCGGCAGATCCACGGGCTCGGGTTCGTCGAACGAGGTGAGGCGCACGCGATCGCCGCCGCGGGTGCCCTTGATCTCGGTGTACCGGTCGATGGCCATCGGCATCACCAGACCACCGGTGTAGTCGGTGTGGTCACCGATGAGGTTCACGCGACCAGGGGCGAAGACGTGCACGTTCATGACAGGTGCAGCGCCTGGGCGAACCGTTCGAGCGGCTCGAGCTGGAACGGCGCGCGCAGCGCGATGTTCACCTGCTCGGCGCCGGCCTCGACGTACTGGCCGATGCGGTCGACGATCTCGTCGTCGCTGCCGCTGAGCACACCGGGTTTCACCATCGGCGCCAGCGCGCCGAACTGCTGCACGAGGCTCTCCTCGGTGTAGGCGAGCCCCACGTTCACGGCGCGCTTGATCTCGCCGGGGTCGCGTCCCACGGTGGCGCAGTGCTGGTCGAGCACGGCGCACTTGTGGGCGAATGCGTCGGGCGCGATGAACGGCACGTTCCAGCCGTCGGCGTACTGCGCGGCGATGCGCAGCGTGCGCTTCTCGCCGCCGCCACCGATCCAGATGGGCAGTTTCGCCTGCACGGGTCGCGGTTCGTTGCGGGCCTCGGCGAGTTGGAACCACGTGCCGTCGAACGAGGTGACGTCGTCGTGCAGCAGCCCGCGCAGGCACTGGATGCCCTCTTCGAGTTGATCCATGCGGGTGCCGATCGACGGGAACGGGATGCCGTACGCGTCGTACTCCACCTTCGCCCATCCGGCGCCGATGCCCATGTCGGCGCGGCCGCCGCTCAGTTGGTCGATGGCGGTGATGGCCTTCGCCAGCACGGCGGGGTGGCGGTAGCCGACGCTGTACACCAGCGAGCCGACCCGCACCTTCGAGGTGCTGCACGCCAGCGCGGCGTGCATGGCCACGGCCTCCAGGCAGGCCGCGTCATCGGGCTTGCCGGTGGCACCGTAGAAGTGGTCCCACACGCTGATCCATCCGAACCCGAGCGCCTCGATGCGCTGCCACACCGTGCGAAGTTCGTCGGCCGTGGTGTGTTGCAGGCCGACGTGCACCCCAAATGTCGTCATGAGAGGCACGGTAGTCTGCACGAATGCCTCGCGCCCTCGTCACCACCGGTATGGAACTCGAGTACGACACGTTCGGTTCCCCCGACGATCCCACGCTGTTACTGGTGATGGGCTTCACCGCCCAGATGACGGCGTGGGACGACACGTTCTGTCGCATGCTGGCCGACGGTGGCTTCCACGTGGTGCGGTTCGACAACCGCGACTGCGGCCTGTCCACCAAGCTCGACGGCCAGCAGGTCGACCTCGGCGAACTGATGACCGCGGTGTTCAGCGGCCAGCCGGTGCCTGCCGTGCCCTACACGCTCAGCGACATGGCGGCCGATGCGATCGGTCTGCTCGACCACCTCGGCATCGAGCAGGCACACATCATGGGCGCCTCGATGGGCGGCATGATCGTGCAGACGATGGCCATCGAGCACCCCACCCGCGTGCGCAGCCTGATCTCGGTGATGTCGATGCCCGGTGAGCCCGACGTGGGGCAGCCGGCGCCCGAGGTGGCAGCGGTGCTGCTGTCGCCCCCGGCCACCGATCGCCAGGGCTACATCGACGAGTCGCCGAAGTGGATGGTGTGGCAGTCGAAGAAGCACCGCGACGAGCAGAAGACGAAGGACAACGCCGCCGCCTCGTTCGACCGGTCGTTCTATCCCGAGGGCGGCCCGCGGCAGATGGCCGCCATCTACGCCAGTGGCGCCCGCACCGAGGGGCTGCAGCAGCTCGACGTACCCACGCTGGTCATCCACGGCCGCGACGACACGCTCATCACGCCCAGCGGCGGGCTCCGCACCGCCGAGCTCATCCCGGGCGCGCATCTGCTGCTCGTGGCCGACATGGGTCACGACATGCCCGAGCCGCTGTGGCCGTTGTTCGTCGACAGCATCCACGGGCACCTGCGTCGCGCCGGGTGACGTGACGGCAAGTTCGGTCGACTAGAACGGCGGACATGTCAGGACCCCTTTCCGGTTACCGCTTCATCGAGATCGCCGGCATCGGC
>SXKB01000323.1 GCA_005778215.1 Actinomycetota bacterium
AACGAGAGCCGCAAGATCCTCGACATCCCCGGGCTGCTGGTCAGCGGCACCTGCGTGCGCGTGCCGGTGTTCACCGGTCACTCCATCAGCATCAACGCCGAGTTCGCGAACCCCATCAGTGTCGCCCGGGCCACCGAGCTGCTGGCTGCTGCGCCGGGTGTCGAACTGATGGACGTGCCGACGCCGCTCGAGGCTGCCGGCAAGGACCCCAGCTACGTGGGTCGCATTCGTCAGGACCTCAGCGTCGAGGGCGGTCGCGGGTTGGCGCTGTTCCTCAGCAACGACAACCTGCGCAAGGGCGCGGCCCTCAACGCCGTGCAGATCGCCGAACTGCTCGTCTGACCGTGGACCTCCGCGAACTGCAGGACGTCATCGAACGCACCTTCGGCGACCGCGACCGGGCTCGCGGTGTGCCGGCGTCGGTGGCGTGGCTCGCGGAGGAAGTGGGCGAACTCGCCCAGGCCGTGCGCAAGGGCACTCGCGATCAGCAGGTGCACGAGTTCGCCGACGTGGTGGCCTGGGTGGCCACGCTCGCCAACCAGATGGGTGTCGATCTCACCGAGGCCGTCGACCGGTACCGCGACGGCTGCCCGCGCTGCTCGTCGATTCCCTGTCGCTGCGCATGACCGACGCGCCGATCCCCGCCGGCGGGGTCGGTGCGTGGCTCGGTGAACTGGCCGGTGCCCTCCGCGGCGAACGCGACACCGACGTGGCCTGCGGCGCGTGCACCGCGTGCTGTCGCTCGGGGCAGTTCATCCACATCGACGCCGACGAGCGAGACGCGCTCGCGCACATCCCTGCCGAGTTGGTGTTCCCTGCGCCCGGGCAGCCGCACGGCACCGTGCTGATGGGCTACGACCAGCACGGCCGGTGCCCGATGCTGAGCGACCAGGGCTGCACCATCTACGAGCACCGCCCGCGCACGTGCCGCACCTACGACTGCCGGGTGTTCGCCGCCGCCGACGTGTTCCCCGACGAACCCGAGAAGGCCGACATCGCCGTCCGGGCTCGCCGGTGGGTGTTCACCTATGAATCAACCGACGAAGGGGCCGAGCACGAGCAGGTGGTCGCTGCCGCCCGCACGCTGCGGGCCGCCGAGCCGGACCTCCCGGCCACGCCGCTCGCCGTGCGTGCCGTGCGCCAGGTGCTCGACCGTCGCTGAAGTGCCCCGATCTGGCGCTGATGCGTCCCGGAATCCGGGACGCATCGCTGCCAGAAGCCGATCTGGGACGATCCGGCGTCAGAAACCGTCGTGCAGTTGGCACACCTGGCCCCGGACGCGACGATGCCCGCCTTTCGGCGGGCATCTCTGGTCGGGGTGAGAAGATTTGAACGTCCGGCCTCCACGTCCCGCACGTGGCGCGCTAACCAAGCTGCGCTACACCCCGTAGCGAGGGAGAATGCTATCCGGCGGTGGCCGGTTCTTCCTCCGTCGATTCCACGTCGACTTCCTCGACCGTCTCGGCCACCGGTGCGGGCGGCCCGTCGATGGCCAGGCGCACGGCCCGCTTGAGGGCCAGCGGGTCGAACGGCTTCAGAAGGTGGGCGTCGGCGGCGGACCGCTTGGCCAGGTGCACGTCGGCCTTGCGGTCGAGCAACATCAGCACCTTCACGGCGGGCACTCGGCCAGCGCTCTCGTCGAGCCGCAGGTCCATGCACACGGCCATGCCGCCCTTGGAACCGATCTGCAGGTCGAGAATGGCCAGGTCGACGTCGCCCTTCGCCACCAGGCGGCTGATCTCGCGACCCTCGCTGCAGATGGTGAAGCGGGTGTCGGGCGAGCTGAGCGCGCTGGTGACGTCGTTGACGACGTACTCGGCATCGGTGGCGACGAGAATGTGCACGGCGGAGACGTTACCGGGCGGCCGGGAACAGATGCGAGCGGATGGCGGCCAGGGCGTCCATCGTGTGCACGTCGCCGGGCAGCGTGGGCACGAACGTGGTGTGCACGTCGTCGGGCAGGGCGTCGCCGCGCAGCAGGTCGGCGGCATGGGCCCGTTCGGCGTCGGCCGTGGCGTGCAGGGCCACGAGGTTGTCGTACAGGGCTGCCGCCGCGGCGGACCTGGGCCGCTTCGCCGGGGCGTCGCCGAACGTGGGTGTGCACCGGTTCACCACCACGGCGCCGACCGACAGCCCACTGCGGCGCAGGCGGTCGGCGAAGAACCGCGCTTCTTCGATGGTGTCGCGGCGAGGCGACGCGACGAGTACGAATCGTGTGACGTCGCCGGCGAGCAGGGTGATCACCTCGTCGGCGCGTTGGCGGAACCCGGTCTCCATGCCGGCGAAGGCCTGGAAGAACGCCACGGCATCGGCCAGCACGTCGCCACCCACCACCTTGCCGATGGTCTTCAGCACCGGCTGCGCTGCCACGTTGAACACCTTCAGCCCGCGCCGAGTGGGCAGCATCAGCATCTTGAACAGGGGATGGTCGATGAAGCGTGACAGCGTGCTGGGTGCATCGAGGAAGTCGAGTGCATTGCGCGTGGGTGGGGTGTCGACGATGACGAGGTCGAACCGCGGGTCGAGGTGCAGCGCGTGCAGCCGTTCCGCCGCCATGTACTCCTGGGTGCCCGACAGACTGCCGGCCACGTTGCGGTAGAAGCGGTTGGCGAGAATGCGTTCGGCCTGGCCCTCGTCGGCGGCGTTGGCGCGCACCAGGCCGTCGAACGTGGAGGCGGTGTCGAGCATCAGCGCCCACAGCTCGCCGGGCTCGTCGAGATCGAGCCGCACCGGGTCGTTGGTGAGGCCCCCCGGCACACCGAGCGCGTCGGCCAGTCGGCGTGCGGGGTCGATGGTCACCACGACGGCACGGCGACCGAGTCGGGCGGCCTCCATGCCGAGCGCCGCCGCGGTGGTGGTCTTGCCCACACCGCCCGAGCCGCAGCACACCAGCACCTCGGCGGTGGCGAGATGGTCGTGCAGGGTGGTCATCGCGGGTCCCACTGATCGGCCAGGTGGTCGATGGCCTCGGCGTCGAGCACCGACCCGGGCACCACTGGCAGCGTGAGTTGCGGCAGATCGAGTTCGTCGGCCAGGCGGGCCTGCTCGGTGGCGTGCAGGCTGCGGCGCGCGTTGCGGAACTCGGCAGCGGCGCGCATCGCCGAGCCCTCCGGTGCGGCGTCGGCCTGCAGCAGCGGGCCGTGGTCGACGGCGTTCACCACCACGGGTGACAGGTGCACGCCCACGCGGTCGCGCAGCGCAGCGGCCGTCTCGACGGCTTCGTTCACCGGGGTGGTCTCGGGCAGGGTGACCAGCACCACCTGGCACCGGGTGGGGTCGGCCAGCATCTCGGCGACGTCGGTGGCCTGGGCGGCGATCGGCCCGCCCCGCACGGTGGCCAGCAGCCCCTTCGCCGCCAGCAGGAACGTGATCGCGTGGCCGGCCGCAGGGCCGTCGACCAGCACCAGGTCGTACCGCCCGCTGCGCTCGAGCTGCTTCACCTTGCCCAGCACCACGATGTCGTCGATACCAGGGCTGGCGGTGGCCACGACGTCGATGATCCCGCTGCTGGCCAGGCGTTTCGCCACCCTCGACAGGCCGTGGGTGTCGAGGTACTCACCCAGCGCAGCGGACGCGGAGATGTGCTGGACGTCGACGCCGGGCAGCAGGTCGTCGAGCGTCGGCTTGCCGTCGAGCTCCACCACGAGCACGCGAAGTCCCCGGCGGATTGCCGCACGCGCCAAAACGGCAGTTACCGTGGTCTTCCCAACCCCGCCCTTGCCGGCCACGATGGCCACCCGGGCGGTGGAGACGAACTGCAGCGGATCCACGCTCTTTCTCGGAGGCACTTGTGCGCAGACTAGCGATCGCCCTTCTCTTCACGCCCCTCGTGGGCATGGCAGGGCTCTCACTGCTCGCACCCGTGGCGCACGCCCTCCCGTCGTCCGGCTCCGTGCCGCCCGACTCGGCCGTCGACGTCACGGCGGTGAGCGAGGAGGGTGAGGTGGCGTCCGACCTCGCCCCGGTCGACGTGCTGCAGGTGTCGGGGCTGTTCGACGACGTGCAGGTGCAGTCGGTGAAGGACGCCATCGTGCAGGCCGAGGAGAACGGCTCACAGGCGCTCATCCTGCAGATGAGCACCGAGGGCGCCATCGTCAGCAACGACGACATGCGCGACCTGCTGCAGTCGGTGGCCGACGCCAAGGTGGCCATCGGCATCTGGGTGGGTCCGTCGCGGGCGTCCCGCGCCTATGGCGTGCCGGCGCAGCTGTTCGGCGTGGCCGACGTCACCGCGATGGTGGCCGGCAGTCGCATCGGCTACACCAGCGACCTGCTCACCCTCGACGGCGCCGAGGTCGACCTCGGACCCAACGCCGCGCAGCTCGAGAACGACTCGATGTCGTTCGCCGAAGCGCGCGACGCCGGGGTGCTGAAGCTCGACACCACCGACGAAGGCGTGCCCACGGTGCGTTCGATGGTGCTCGCGATGGACGGGGTCACCCTCGACGACGGCACCGTGCTCGACACCGTGTCGCAGGAGCTGGGCGACGACGGCACCACCCAGAACGTCGCCACCCTCGTGCGTTTCACGGGTCTCGGCCTGCTCGAGGAACTGTTCCACACGGTCGCCAGCCCACCCATGGCGTTCCTGTTCTTCGTCATCGGTGTGTGCCTGCTGATCTTCGAGTTCTTCACCGCCGGTGTCGGCGTGGCCGGTCTCGTCGGCGCGGTGCTCACCGTGCTCGGCTCGTACGGCCTCGAGGCGCTCCCCACCCGCACCGGCGCCCTGGTGCTGCTGGGTCTGTCGATGCTGGCCTTCGCGGTCGACGTCCAGGTGGGCATTCCACGGTTCTGGACTGGCGTGGGCACCGTGCTGTTCGTGCTCGCGGCGCTGTTCCTGTACGAACCCATCCCGGGCAGCGACCTGCGCCTCGGCTGGTTCACGCTGTTCGTCACGGTGGCCGGTGTGATGCTCACGTTCATCGTCGGCATGCCGTCGATGGTGCGCACCCGCTTCGCCACGCCCACCATCGGGCGCGAGTGGATGATCGGCAGCACGGGCGTGGCGGTCGACGCCATCAGCCCCGACGGTGTGGCCCAGGTCGGTGAGGCCAAGTGGCGGGCGCGCACCAACCGTGCCACGCCCATTGCGGCCGGCGCCGAGTTGCGCGTCGTGGCCATCGACGGCGTGACGCTCGAGGTGGAACCCGCCGAAGGTGGTGCCCGCGACTACCGCGAGCGCCGGGCGAAGCACGACGCGGCAGCGAGCGAGTCCGGGGTCGAGCCCGAGGCAGCAGCCACCGACACGCCGTGATCGTCGTCGACAAGCGCACCTTCGTGCAGGGCCGGCCCGCCGGTTACAGCACGGCGGGGGCGGGGCTGCCGGTCGTGCTGCTGCACGGCTGGGCGCTCGCCCAGCACACGTACCGCGACGTCATCGAGGAGATCGCCGCCCAGGGCTGTCAGGTCATCGCGCCGGCGATGCCGGGCTTCGGCGGCACGCCCGAACTGCCGAGCGAGCAGTTCTCGTTGCGCGGCTACGCCCAATGGGTGGCCGACCTGCTGGTGGCGCTCGACATCGAGGAGCCCGCCGTGGTGGTGGGGCACTCGTTCGGCGGCGGAGTGGCGGTGCGGTTCGCGCACGACCACCGGGCACGAGTGCGCAGCCTCGTGCTGGTGAACTCCATCGGCGGCTCGTCGTGGCGCAGCGGGAAGACGCTGCGCAGCATCACGGAGCGGCCGCTGTGGGACTGGGGGCTGCACTTCCCGGGCGACGTGTGGCCGCTGCGCCAGGCCACGCGGGTGTTGCCGGTCGTGGCCGAGGACCTGTTGCCCAACCTGGTGCGCAACCCTCGGGCCATCGTGAAGGTGGCCAACCTCGCGCGTCGTGCCGACCTGCGCACCGAACTCGAGTCGCTGCGCGACAGCGGGCTGTCGATCTCCATCATCTGGGGCACGCGCGACGGCATCATCCCTCGCGAGTCGTTCGAGGCACTGTGCATCGCGTCGGGTGTGCAGGGCACGGTGGTCGAGGGGTCGCACAGCTGGCTGTTGGCCGACCCGCAGCAGTTCGGCGAGATCATCACCAACGACGTGAAGATCGCGCAGGCCGCCCGCGAGATCGATCTCGCCGCGCCACCCAAGCAACGCAAGGGCCTGCGCCGCGTCCGCAACCTCTGAGGTCACACCGCGGGCAGTTTGGGACCGGCGATGCGTACGTCGTCGCGCCGGCGGGTGATGCCGCGACTGTCGAGCTCGGCCGCCAGCGGCACGGCGTGCTTGCGTGTGATGGCCAGTGCCTCGCGGAACTGACTGACCGTGAAGCCCCCCGGGTTCGCCTGCAGCAGTCCGGCAGCGGTGCGTGCCGCTGCATCGATGGCGTCGGGGTGGAAGTACAGGCCCTCGCGTTCCACGACCAGCTTGCGTCGCACCAACTCGCGCAACTGCACCTTGTCGATGCCGGTGGCATCGGGTGGTGCCGCGCCGGCCGCGCGCAGGGTGGCCACGAACGGATGGTCGGCCAGAGGGTCGCGCACCTCGGCCTGGCGCGCTCGGCCCTGCACCACTGCGACGTCGTCGATGGTGGCCAGTGCGGCACGCTCGCGTTCGTCGAGAGCGGCCACGTCGAGTCCCATCTCGCCGGCGGCCAGCACCCGGTCGCGCACGGTCGCGCGCGTGGCCGCGAGCGCAGCGGGTGCCACCACCCAGTTCGCGAGATCGGGTGCCCGGCGTTCACCCGTGAGCGCGTCGAGTTCGTCGGCGTCGATCCAGCCGTGCTCGGCGATCACGCGGTCGACGTCGTGGTCGGGGCGAGCCTTCGAGGCGGGCAGCACGGGTCGCACGTCGAGCACCTCGCCGCCGCCGACGGTCTCGTCGCGGCCGCTCTCGCGCAGCACGAACCGATCACCGCGTTGCAGCGGCAGGTCGACCGGTAGGTGGAGTCGCACCAGCCCGGCGCCGCCCGGCGGGATGCGCTCGGAGCCGAGCACGCGCAACTTCACCGTGAACTCGCCGGCGCCGATGTAGGCCACGTAGGCGCCACGCCGCGACACGTCGTGCGTGAGCGACGGGAGCACGGCGAGCGCTGCATCGAAGCGCTGCGTGGGCCGCCACTGGCTCGGCACCACCACGGCGTCGCCGCGCTGCAGTTCGGTGTGGTCGACGCCGACGAGGTTCAGCGCCACGCGATTGCCCGGGCCGATCTGGTCGTGACGCTCGCCGTGCGACTGGATGCTGCGCACACGCACCGGTCGGCCCGCAGCGTGGAGCTGTTGGTCCACCGCGACGCCGCCTCCGGTGAGCGTGCCCGTCACCACGGTGCCGCTGCCCTTCGCGGCGAACACACGGTCCACCCACAGCCGCGGTCGGGCTCGGTCGGTCGACGACGGCGTGGCGGCCACCAGTGCCACCAACGCGTCGCGCAGGTCGTCGAGGCCTGCGCCGGTGATGGCGCTCACACCCACGATCGGTGCGTCGGCCAGGAACGTGCCGGCCAGCCGATCGCGTACGTCCATCTCCTGCAGCTCGCGCCACTCGTCGTCGACCGCATCGATCTTCGTCATCGCCACCACCCCGTGGCGCAGCCCCACCAGCTCGAGGATGCGCAGGTGCTCCTCGCTCTGCGGCTTCCAACCCTCGGTGGCCGCCACCACGAACACACATGCATCCACGCCGCCGACACCGGCGAGCATGTTGCGCAGGAACCGTACGTGCCCCGGGACGTCGACGAAGCTGATGCCCTCGCCGTTCGGCAACGTGGTGTGCGCGAAGCCGAGGTCGATGGTGAGGCCGCGGCGCTTCTCCTCGTCCCACCGGTCGGGGTCGGTGCCGGTGAGCACCTGCACCAACGACGACTTGCCGTGGTCGACGTGCCCGGCCGTGGCTACGACGCGCATGCCCGGAGTGCGGCCACGAGGTGCGGATCGTCGGACGGGTGCACCGAGCGCAGGTCGAGCAGCGTGGCGCCGTCGCGGGTGCGCGCGACCACCGGGGGTCGCATCGTTCGCAGCAACGCCAGGTGGTCGCCGCGCAGTCGCACCGCCACCGACGGGATCACCGTGCCGGGCGCGCTGCCTGCACCGGGGATGGCCTCGCTGTCGACCACCTCGCCCACACCGGCCTCGGCCACCACTGCGCGGGCTCGCCGACGCAACTCGTCGGAGGACGTGGCGACCATCTGCCAGAACGGCACGGTGCGCGCCGCACTGCGATCGAGGTAGGCGAGCGCCAGTTGCTGCAACGCGAGCAGCACGTGTGCGCCGGGACGCAGCGCGCGTGCGAGCGGATGGCGTGCACACGCCGCCACCAGTGCAGCGTCACCGGCGATGATGCCGCTCTGTGGGCCGCCGAGCAGCTTGTCGCCGCTGAACGTCACGAGCGCCGCGCCGGCCTCCAACGTCTGCCGTGCCGCAGGCTCGCCGGCCAACCAGGCCGGCGGCGGTCCACCCAGCCACGGGCAGTTCGCGTCGATGAGGCCACTGCCGATGTCGGCCACCACCGGCACCGGCAACGTGGCCAACTGTTCGACCGGTGTGTCCTCCACGAACCCCTCGACGCGGTAGTTGCTGGGGTGCACCTTCAACACGAGCGCCACGTCGGCGCCCTTGCGGCCGAGGGCCTTCGAGTAGTCGGCCAGGCGCGTGCGATTCGTGGTGCCGACGTCGACCAGGTGGGCGCCCGACTGCTCCATCACCTCGGGCACGCGGAAGCCGCCGCCGATCTCCACGCTCTCCCCGCGGCTCACCAACACCTGACGGTCGCGGGCCAATGCGGCCAGCACCAGCATCACGGCAGCGGCGTTGTTGTTCACCACCATCGCCGCCTGCGCGCCGCACAGGCTGGCGAGCACGCCACCCACCGCTGCCTGGCGCGACCCGCGTTCACCGGTGGTGAGATCGAACTCCACGTTGATGGCCTGGGCCGGGTGCTCGATGGCCAGGGGTGCGCGGCCGAGGTTGGTGTGCAGCAGCACGCCGGTCGCATTCACCACGGGGGTGAGCAGGGTGCGGGCATGGTGCTCGGCGCGGGCGAGCGCGGCCTCCTTCGACCAGTGCTCCGGGCCGTCGGCCACCGCGGCCCGGGCCAGTTCCACGCACAACGCGTGCGGCAGACCCGCCGGCGCCATGGCACGCGCCAGTGCATCCACACTGGGCGGTCGGGGTGGCGCGCTCATCCGTCGCACAGTACCTGCCCTGCGTACACTCGGCCCGATGCTGGCCGTGCCGATCGTCCGACTGGATCCCGAACTGCCGCTCCCGGCCTATGCCCATCCGGGCGACGCCGGGATGGACCTGCGTGCCCGCGAGGACGGTGTGGTGCCGCCCGGTGGCGGACGCCTGCTCATGCCCACCGGTATCGCTCTCGCGTTGCCGCCCGGGCACGGCGGTTTCGTGCTGCCGCGCAGTGGCAACGCATTGAACCACGGTCTCACGGTCGCCAATGCGCCCGGCCTCATCGATGCCGCGTACCGCGGTGAGATCAAGGTGATCCTGCTCAACACCGACCCACACCAGCCGTTCCACGTGCATCGTGGTGATCGAATCGCGCAGCTCGTCGTGCAGCAGGTGGAGGCCGTCGAGTGGCAGGTGGTCGACGAGCTCGAAGGCGACGATCGGGGCGGCGGCTTCGGTCACACCGGCAAGCACTGAGCCGACGCGGCCGTCACTTCCAGGCGAACACCGGCTGCTCGAACTCGTGCACGCGTTCGCCGGCCCGACCGTCGAGTGCCACCCATCGGAACTGCACCAGCACTGCGCCGGTCGGGGCGTGGATGAGGTCCTTGCCCAGCGGCACCTGCACCACGGGCCGGTCGCTCTCGGGAATGGTGACGAACCGGGGTGAGTCGGGCCGCTGCAGTTCGTGCAGGCCGATGCGGTACACGTACGCCACCTCGGCCGGGTTCGGGGTGAATGTCACGTCACCCTCGGCCCACAGCACCACGGGGGTGATGACGTAACCGGACCGGGTGACGTAGTCGTCGAGCCGTCCGAGCACGGCATCGTCGCCCAGGTCCAGCCCGAGCTCTTCGTGCAGTTCGCGACGGGCGGTCTGCTCGGCGGTCTCGCCGGCATCGACCCGGCCACCGGGCAACGCCCACTGGCCGCCGTGGCCGTTCAGCGTGGCCGCGCGGCGGCACAGCAGGAACGAAGCGCCACCTGCGACACCGCTGACGGACCCGTCGAAGCCGGTGATGTCGCCCGGCACCACGCTCATCTCCTCGGGCGTGAAGCTCATCGGATCCGCCGGGTCGCTGCCCTCCTCGCTCGCCGCGACGACGATGGCGACCGCAGCGCGCTTGTGCTGGCCGGGCGGCACGACGTGCAGCTCGTGCGCGTCCAGATGGCGCTGCAGGCGATCGCGCAGGTCGTCGTCGTGGGGGATCATCCCCGCGAACTTAAGTTCTGCGGGACCGTGGGGCAGACTTGGAGCATGGACCTGTCGGTTGCGGTCACTCCGCTCTACTTCGCCACGATGGCCGCCGAGCGGAAGGCACTGCAACGCCGCGCCGCCGAGCAGGGCCCGAGCGCCGCCGACTACGACAAGCCCGACACCGTGGCCAGCCTGGGTATGGGGGTGCTCAGTCTCACCACGCCCATCACCGCCCACCTCGCCGGGTACGCCGCGCTGCGCCGCGGACCGAAGGGACGCATCGGCAAGGTGGTGTTGGGAGTGGCACTCGGTGCGGCAGCGGTCACCACCGTGGCCGACGTGATCGCTCGCCGGGCCGACGGCAGCACGCTCGACGGTCGCCGTCTGCGCAAGCAGGCTCGCAAGGTGGCGGGCGCGAGCAGCGTGGTGGCCATCACCGCCGGCGGTGTGGTGCTCACGGCCACCACGGCCGCCCTCACCAGCACGAAGCGCATGTGGTCGAAGGGCAAGGCGCACGACCTCGGCAACGGCGTGGTGCCGTGGGTGGCATCGATGCTGTGGTGGGACTTCGCCTACTACTGGAACCACCGCTTCCAGCACGAGGTCCGTGCGATGTGGGCCATCCACGTGCCGCACCACTCGAGCGAGCACTACAACCTGTCCACTGCGTTGCGGCAGCCGGTGGCCGGTGCCTTCGGGGTGTGGGTGCCGTACGGGTTGGTGAGCCGGTTCGGTGTGCGACCGTCCATCGTCGAGACGTCGCGGGCGCTCAACCTCATCTACCAGTACTGGATCCACACCGACACGATCCGCTCCCTCGGTGCCGGCGAAGAGGTGCTGAACACCCCGTCGCACCACCGCGTGCACCACGGCAGCAACCAGCAGTACCTCGACCGCAACCACGCCGGCATCCTCATCGTCTGGGATCGCATGTTCGGCACGTTCCGCCGTGAGCAGCCGGTCGACGATCCGGTGATCTACGGCCTCACCCGCAACATCCACACCTACAACCTGTGGAACGTGAGCACGCACGAGTACCGCGACATGTTCCGCGACGTCGCCCGTGCCGACAACTGGCGCGACCGCCTCGGTTTCGTCCTGCGCGGCCCGGGTTGGGCCTACCGCCGTCGCGCCGAGCTGGGTGTCGACACCGCCGCCTGACCGCGGCGCACGTGATCGCTCCACTCGGGTTTCTGGGCGCGATCTGTTCCGAAATGGCGTCTGGCGCTGATTCGTCCCGGATTCCGGGACGAATCCCGGCCAGATGCAGCGATCCGAGCCGCCCGCTCGATGCACTCGACGGCGGTTAGGAGGCCTTGGCCGCGGGAGTGGCGGCCGCGGCGCGTTGCATGGCCGTGACCCGGCCGAGGAACTCGAGCAACACCTTGTTGAACGTGCTCGCGTGCTCGACCATGAAGCCGTGCGCGGCGCCCGAGATGACCACGAGCTCGGCGTTCGGCATGCGGTCGGCGATCTCCTCGCTGTCGCCGCGCGGCGTGAGGATGTCCTGGTTGCCGACGAGCACGAGCGTGGGGATGTCGACCTGCTCGAGCTGTTCGCTCACCGATTCGTCGACGTCGAGGATGGCCTTCACCTGTGCCACGAACGCGTGTGCCGTGCGACCCATGGCCAGCGGGCCGAGCCACCCGAACGCGGGCAGCAGACGACGGAACGAACGCGGACCGATGACCCACCGCGCCGCTTCGCGGGCCATGGCGCCCATGCCCTGCTCGGTGGCCGTGGTGGCCCAGCCGTGCAGCAGCTCGCGGCGCCAGGGATGGTTGCGGCACGCCGTGCACGCCAGCGTGAGCGAGTTCACGCGCTCGGGGTACTTCAGGCCCACGATCTGCGAGATCGCGCCGCCCATCGAGGCGCCCACGACGTGCGCGCGTTCCACGCCGACCTCGTCGAGCACGGCAATGGCATCATCGGCCATCTGCTCGAGCGTGTAGTGGCCGAACGGCTTGTCGCTGCGGCCGGCGCCGCGGTTGTCGAGCGCGATGACGCGGTACTTCGTGGCCAGCACCACACGCTGCATGTCCCAGCCGTGCTTGTCGGCACCGAGACCCTGGATCATCAGCACGGCCGGTGCACCGGCGCGGCCGAGCACCTCGTAGTGCAGGCGGATGCCGTCGGAAGCGCGTGCGTACGGCATCAGCCCTCCGCCGTGAGCCAGTCGAGGGGAGCGACCCCGGTCTGCATGCCGCCGAAGCCGTCGAGCATGCGCTGCACGTGGTGCTGCACCTGTTCGGCCAACTCCACCTCGGCCAACGGGCCGCGGCGCTTGCGTCGCGGCCGCACCTGCGGCCCCACCTCGGCCCGAGCGGTGCGGCTGACCGAACTGCTCATCGTGGCCACGGGGAAGATGGGGGAGCCGGCCATCACCGCGGCGCCGACCAGTGCGTGGTCGACGGTGCCGGCGTGGCGAGCATGGTTCGAGGTGGCGCAGCTGATGAGCACCAGCTCGTGGTTGCGCAGTGCGCCCAGCACTTCGTCGGGACGTGCCAGCAGTCCGCCGATGCGGCGCATGAACGGCCCGAACGGCACGAAGTCGGGCCGTCCGACGAACCGCACCGGGCGGCCGGTGGCCTCGCTGAGCGCCCAGGCCGCGTAGATGTTGCTGAGCGCCCAGCGGCGGTCGTTGCACACCAACAGTGCGCCGCCGCGTACGGGCAGATGGTGCACCCCTCCGACGCCCACGTTCCACCGCAGGCGAGCCAGCGGCGACAGCGCGGCGATGAGGTGGGGGTCGCGGCCGAAGTCGTCGACCGAGTGCGCCGGCCAGTGCCGCAGCGGTTCGGCGAGGACGTTGGCGGCGGTGCCGGCCACGCGGCGCGGGAACTCGACGATCTGGGCCATCACGCCACCTCTCGGATCGCGCCGACGCGCACGACGCTGGGCCACGCGAACAGCTGGTCGATCACTTCCGGCGTGGTGCGCTGCGGTGCAAAGCCCAGCACGTCGCGTGCCTTGCTGCCATCGGCCAGGCGGCCGCGATGCATCAACTCCACCACGTGGTCGGGGATGGGGGCGCCGAACAGGTGGCTGAACTGTCGGGCGATGGTCCACTCGGGGCCGAACAGCGGCAGCGGCACCCGCTTGCCGCGCACGATGGCCTGTACGGCGGTGATGGCGCCGGGGGCGACCACGTTGACCGGTTCGTCCAGCCGCAGCCGGGCGGCCTCCACGAAGGCGCGGGCGGCGTCGTGGTCCTGCACCACGGCGAACGGTGCATCGGCCAGGGCGCTGAACGGTACGACGGGCTGGCGCAGCAGGCGGCCGAGCGGGCTGGGCACGTGCTTGCCGAGCACCGGCGCAAGGCGCAGCTTCCCGACAGCGAGCCCGACCCGGGTGCCCACCTCGCGCGCGGACCGTTCGATGTTGGCGAGCATGCGCCCGTACTCGGTGGTGGGGTCGACCGGCGTGCGTTCGGTGGGCCGGGTGGGCGTGTTGCGCGCCCGCCCGTACACCTCGATGCCGCTGCGCACCACCATCGACTCGAGCGCCGGGCACTCGGCGGCGGCGCCCACCACGGCCGTGGTGGCGTCGGCGGTGAACTGCCGGGCGTGGTTGAGGCCGGCGCGGGCATCGGGCTCCCACACGCTGAGATTGATGACCACGTGCGGGTTGAACTTCGTCACCACGTCGACGATGCGTTCGCGTTGCGAGGGCTGCAACAGGTGGAACTCGGCCTTGCGCAGGCGTCGACGGGGCGGGTCGACGTCGATACCGACCAGTGCGCCGACCCACGGTTCGGCCTCCAGTTGTGCCGCCACCAACGACCCGAGCTCACCGCCCATGCCGCTGACGAGGACTCGTTGACCCCTCACACCGTCAGGTTACCCATCGGTAGGTGGGAAGGCCAGTACGCCGGTTCAGGCCAGCAAGGAGAACCGCACGTGCACGTCGGCCGACAGCTCGATCTGGCCGCCGCTCACCTCGACCGGCGGGGCGCCCATCGGTGCCGCGTCCATGGCCATGCGCGCCATGCCCGAGGGCGGCTCGGCCGCGATGGGGGCCTCGCTGATGAGTTCCACCTCGCCGAGTCGCAGACCCAACGCCTCGGCATACGCCGTGGCACGACGGCGGGCGTCGCGGGCGGCGTCGGCCAGCAACGTGGCCCGGGCAGGGTTGCCGCGGTCGACGTGCCAGGTGAGGTTGCGCACCGATGCGCCCACGTCGGCCACACCGTCGCGCACCAGGTGGCCCACCGCCTCGGCATCTCGCACGGTGACCGTGACCACGGTGGCGGCCCGGTAGCCGGTCATCACCTGCTGGTTGTCGCGCCACTGGTACTCCTCGCCCACCTGCACCCCGTCGGTGCTCCAGTCGGCCTTGGCCACCTGGTGCCGCGTGAGCACGTCGACGAGCAGACCGGAACGTCGAGCCACCTCGTCGAGCGCCCCCGCAGGGTCGCCGGCGCGGTGCGCGATCTCCAGGCTGAGCTGGGCATGGTCGGGTGTGACGGTGGTGGTGGCAGTGCCACGGACGACGACGGAGGCCATGGCCCCATTGTGCCGTGCCTCAAGAGACCGCGGCCATCGGCCGATACCTCTCTGCAGGGCAGAGGAGTGGTATGGAGCAGGCGCAGGTGCAGACGAAGGGGGGCGGAGCCGTGGCCGACATCGCAGCGTCGCCTCGCCGCATCGTCGCGCTCCTGCTCATGGTGGTCGCGATGGTGGCCGTGCCCGTGGCGGTGTCGGGCAGTGCCGATGCCGTGCCGTCCACCCCTCGGCTGAAGACCGTCGCCTGTTCGGGTGGCACGTACACGGTGGTGCGCAACGACAGTTGGAGCAAGATCGCCGGCAAGTTGAGTGTGTCGATGAACGCACTGCTCCTGGCGAACAGCGCCACCACCGCCACCTGGTTGTATCCCGGTGACGTGCTGTGCCTTCCGTCGGGTGCGCAGACCACCTCGTCGTCCACTGCCGCCACCTCGTCCTCGACGACCTCGAGCACCACCAGTTCGACGACCTCCACTTCCGTCGTGTCGTCGGGGCCGGTGACGATCCGCCAGTTCCCCGTGCAAGGACTGTGCTGGTTCACCGACACCTGGGGTGCACCGCGGTCGGGTGGCCGTCGACACCAGGGTGTCGACATCATCGCCAAGAGCGGCAAGGCCGTGTACGCCGTCGACGACGGCACGCTCACCAAGCAGTACCTCGATGCGCCCGGCTCGCTGGCGGGCAACGGCTGGCGCCTCACGCGGGCCGACGGCACGTACTTCTTCTATGCACACTTCAGCGCGTTCGCCACGGGCCTGAAGGTGGGCAGCGCGGTGAAGGCCGGTCAGATCATCGGGTACGTCGGCATGACCGGCAACGCCGGAGCCCCGCACCTGCACTTCGAGGTGCACCCCGGTGGCGGTGCCCCCGTGAACCCGACCAGCATGGTGAAGGTGGTCGACGGCTGTCAGACCACGACGGTGCCGTCGCAGCCGGCGACCGGTACGCCCACGTCGTCCACCGCGGCCGCCACCACCACGACCACCGTGAAGCCGGTGGCCACCACGACCACGGTGAAGCCGGCCGTCACCACGACCACGGTGAAGCCCGTGGTCACCACCACGACGGTGCCTGCGGTGCCGCCTGCCGCGTCGCTCTCCAAGTGGCAGTTCATCGCTCCGGTGATGGCGCTCAACACCTTCACGGTCGGCCGCAAGCTCGTGGCGGGTCAGCCCACCGCGGTACCGGTGACCGGCCTCAGCGGCGTGTCCCCCAACACCACCGGTGTGATGCTGCGCATCGTCGCCCCGCGCGCCACCACCGCCGGCGCGCTCCGGGTGCATGCATGCGGCGCCACGCCACCGCCTGGTGCCGTGCTCCAGTTCGGTCCGACGGTGATCGCCGCCACGGTGGCCTCCACGGCGGTCACGGCCGGCACGTTCTGCGTCACCTCCACGGCTGACGTCGACGTGCGGATGGCCGTGATCGCACAGACCGCCACCACCGGCGCCGCGCAGCAGATCATCGCGCCGAATCGAGCGCTCGACACCCGCACCGGCACGCCGGTGAAGGGTGGCACCACCGTGGCCGTCGCGCCGTCGAAGCTCGGTCAGGGTTCGACCACGCAGGCACTCAGCGTCACCGTCACCATCGTCGCGCCGAAGTCGGCGGGCAGCTTCGGACTCGGCGCCTGTGGCGGCGTGCCGTGGGTGGTGGCGTTCCCGGCCGGCGCGACGCTCAGCTACACGGCCGTGATGCGCACCAACGCAGCCGGCGTGTGTCTGTCACCGAGCGTCGACGCCCACGTCGTGCTCGACGTGCGGGCGTTGTGGAACGCGTCCTGACGAACGGTCGGCTCAGCGCAGTTCGTGCGCCATGAGGATGACCTCACGGGCGAACGGGTCGAGCTGCCGCTTGGCGATGCGCTCGGTGAGGTTGATGGCCATCGACGGGTCGTCGACCATGCGGCTCCAGCGGATGTAGCCGCCCAGGATGCCGATGACACGGTCGTCGACCGACTCGTTGTGCACCATCACCTTGGTGCTGCCCTCGAGCAGACCGTGGAGTTCGGTGTAGAAGGCCTTCAGCCACAGGCCGAGATCGTCGACCCCGGTGAACGGGCGATGCAGGTACGGGAGACCGAGCTCCTCGTAGTTGTGCAGGTTGTGCGGCGCGGGAATGATGCTGATCACGCAGCCGAAGCCGTTCTCGCGCAACCAGATGATCTCTTCCTGACGACGGACGCGGCGGTGGTTCTCGCCGTAGCCGCCCGGTCGTTCGCAGACCGCCAGTTTGTCTTTCATGAACCACGTGAAGTTGCGCGGCGTGATACCGAGCGCCCACTTCCCGCGCAGCCTCGGGGGCATGTAGCCCTCCTCCAACGGTCTCGCAGTGAATGTGCGCTCAGGTTACTCCGTCGGCTGGCCCTCTGCCCAAGGGGGGCCGTGGTGCAACGTGAGACGCTGCTGATGGCGGGTGACGCGTCGCCCGCGGCCGAGATCGGTGCCCACCGCCAGGCCACGTGCCACGTCGAGCACTCGCTCCACGGTCGCCAGGTCGGGTGGGTGCTCCTCGGTGAGCCAACGACGGACGGCGCGTCGCGCCAGCGGTACCGGTGCCGCCGCGAGTACCCGGGCGTCGGTGGGGTCGAGCGCCGCGGCGAGCTCGTCGAGCAGGTCGGCCTCGTCGCGTGCCACGTCGGCCTGCCGGATGAGCACGGGCACGAGGTCGCGGCGAGCCAGTTCGTCGAGCAGCGGCAGCAGTTCGTGGCGCACACGGTTGCGCAGGTGTCGAGGGTCGTCGTTCGACGGATCGTGCACCACGGCGAGGCCGAGCGCCTCGCACAGCGCCACGGTGTCGGCGCGCCGCAGCGCCAGCAGCGGCCGCCTCGGCCCCGGGCGCATCGCAGCGAGTCCACTCGCGCCCGCGCCGCGCAGCAGGTTCACCATCACGGTCTCCGCCTGGTCGTCGGCGGTGTGGCCGGTGAGCACGTCGACCGGCAGTGCGGCGTACCTGGCCGCTCGCGCGCGGGCTTCCAGGTTGGGGCCCTCGCCGACGTCCACTCGTACGGCGCGGAAGCCGGCGCCGAAACGCTCGGCAGCGTCGCGCACCACGTCGGCCTCGAGGTGCGAGCCAGGTCGCAACGCGTGGTCCACGTGCACCGCGGTCACGTCGCACCCCGCCGCCACGGCCAACACCAGCAGTGCCAAGGAGTCGGCGCCACCCGACACGGCGCAGGTGACGGCGGTACCCGGCGGTGGGAACGTGCAGCGCGGCAGCAACCTCTGCGTCGCGTCGCCAGGGCGCTCAGCCATCGAGCGCCGCCATCCGGGACAGCCAGTTGGTCGGCACCCGCACCTCCTCCAACGTGGGCAGGTGATCAGGGCTGCGCCAGCAGCGATCGACCGCGCGCTCACCGTGGGCCTCCTCGATGGCACCGATGAAACGTGCGCCGGCGGCGTACTGGTTCAGCTTGGCCTCGATGCCGGCCAGTCGCATCACCGTGCGGCTGAGCGGGTTCGAGTTGCGCCGCCGCTCGCGCAGGATGCGTTCGAACCGCTCGGCGTTCGGCACCATGTCGCCGGCAGCGCGGGTCATGGTGATGTCCCCGTGCCCTTCGAGCAGCGACATCAGCCCGCCCACCTGGGCCATCACCGCCTTCTGGCCGGGCGCGGCCATCAGTCCGAGCACGCCACCGTCGCGGACCTGGGCGCTGGCCTCACGGCGGTTGCGGAGCGCCGCTCGCATCGCATCGGTGAACGCGGTCAGGTCGGGGTTGGCGAACGTGAGGCTCTGTTCCACGAGGCCGGTGAAGTGCCCGCGCATCCACGGCACGCCGGTGAACTGGGCGCGATGGGTGAGTTCGTGCAGCAACACCCAGGTGCGGAACTCCACCGGATCGAAGCCGTAGCGCTGCTCGATGTCGGCCATGTTCGGGGCCACCAGGTACACCGCCTCGTCGTCGGGCTCGCGGCCGACGAGGATGTCGTACTGCCCGAGCACACGGGTGCTCATCCAGCCCAGCAGCGCACCCACCTCGGCGCCCGCCACCTGACGACCGATGCTCGACGCCGTCGGCGAACCGGCCGCCTTCTCGCTCCACTGGTCGAGCAACGGGGCCAACAGGTTGCGGAACGACGCGAGGTTCGCCCGGATCCACGTCGGCCGATCGACGAACTGCACCTCGGCCGGCCCGTGCGGAGGACGCAGACCGGTGACGGCCTCGATCGCGGTCTCCACGTCGGGCACCGCGGTCAGCACAGCGGACGCGTCGAAGAACGGAACGGCGGCGGGCGGTCGGCGACGTGCCGCGATGCCCAGTGCTACTCGTTCGGCGCGGTCCCAGTCGATGGGGCTCGGCGCCGGGCTCATGCCGGACCGGTCAGTCGTCGCGGCGGGCGCGGCCGCTGGGGTACTGCGGCGCGACGACCTTCTTGATGTAGCCGACGATCAGCGACACGACGGCAAGGCCGCCGACGATCGCCAGGAGCAGGCCCAGCCAATAGTGGAAGATCACTGCGAGCATGCGTGCAGGTTAGCGAGCCGGGGAGGGTGTGCGCCCAATCCGCGCGCATCGGCAGTTCAGCCGATGACGCCGTCGCCGTCGAAGTCCTCGCCGAAGCACTGTTCGATCTTGGCCAGCAGGCCGGGCGGGATCTCGTCGTTGCGGCACTTCTCGCGCACCACGGTGCGCAGTTCGGCGTGGAAGTCGAACGCCTGCAGGCAGTCCATGCACCCCTCGAGGTGGGTGTGGACGGACTCGCGGGTGTCGACGGGCAGCTCGCCGTCGAGGAAGGCCTCGAGTTCGCGCAGTGTCTCGTTGCAGTCAGCCATCAGCGGGTTCTTCCGAGGGAGTGGACGGGGTCCGAGCCAGGATGCCCCGGTCGGTTGCGTAGTCGGCCAACGCCTTCTGCATGGCTTTTCTTCCCCGATGCAGCCGCGACATCACGGTGCCGATGGGGATGTCGAGCATCTCGGCGATCTCCTTGTAGGAGAACTCCTCCACGTCGGCCAGCAGCACCGGCAGCCGGAAGTTCTCGGGCAGGTTCTCGAGCGCCGCCTTCACCTCGTCGTCGGTGAACAGGTCGAACAGGGTGTCCTCGGCGCTGCGGCTGGCCTGGTCGACGTTCGAGATGCGCCGGTACAGGTACAGGTCCTCGACGTCGTTGAGCTCGGTCTCCTGCACCCGGCGCTGTTTCGACCGGTACGTGTTGATGTACGTGTTGGTGAGGATGCGGAACAGCCACGCGCGCAGGTTGGTGCCGTCCTCGTAGCCGTGGAACCCGCGATAGGCGCGTAGGTAGGTCTCCTGCACGAGGTCCTCCGCGTCGGCGCGGTTGCGGGTCATGCGCATGGCCGCCGAGTACAGCTGCCCTGCGTGCTGCATTGCGTCCTTCGTGAAGGTGGCCCGGTCTGCCATTCCCGGCACCCTACCCGGCTCGCCCCGACCCCCGCCCTCGGCCGTTCA
>SXKB01000324.1 GCA_005778215.1 Actinomycetota bacterium
CCGTCGATGATGGAGGCGTGGTTCAGGGAGTCGCTGATCACGCAGTCCTGCTCGTCGAGGATGGTCTCGAACAGACCGCCGTTGGCGTCGAAGCACGAGCCGTAGAGGATGGTGTCCTCGGTACCGAGGAAGTCAGAGAGGCGTGACTCGAGTTCCTTGTGCACCGACTGCGTGCCGCAGATGAACCGCACCGAGGCCATGCCGAAGCCGTGGTCGTGCACCGCCTGCGCGGCTGCGTCGACGAGCGCGGGGTGGTCGGCGAGGCCGAGGTAGTTGTTGGCACAGAGGTTCACCACGCGGGTGCCGTCGGCCAGTTCGATGTGGGCGGTCTGCGGCGAGGCGATGACGCGCTCGTGCTTGAACAGCCCTTCGTCCACCAGACCGGCCGTGCGCTGCTGCAGGTCGGCGAGTAATCCGGTACGCATGTACCGAGAATACGCCAGTTGGGAATGGCCAGGTGACGAAGGTGGCAGCGTGGTGTATGGTTGGTGTATGTCACGCACCAACATCGACATCGACGACGAGGCGTGCGAGCGCGTGATGCGCATGTACAACCTCGAGACCAAGCGCGACGCCATCAACCTGGCACTGCGCAAGCTGGCCATCGAGCCCATGACCAAGGAGGAAGTGCTCGCGATGCGGGGCTTCTGGAAGGACCGCCCGCCCGTCGACATGCGGGCACTCCGCACCGACCGCGACCTCGGCCTGCATGCTGATCGCTGACACGTCCGCCTGGGTCGAGTACCTCCGGCGTACCGAGTCCGCCACCGATCTGGCGCTCGACGCGGCCATCGGCCGTGACGAGGTGGTGGTACCCGAACCCGTGAAGGCCGAGCTGCTGTTCGGGGCCCGTTCGAACGACGAACTGCGGGCGCTCCGGCGAATGCTCGAGCACTTCGAGGTGATGCTCATCACACCGCGCGACGACTTCGACCAGGCCGTGGCACTGCACCTCCAGTGTCGCTCCGTCGGGGTCACCCCACGCGGGCTCATCGACTGCACCATCGCGGCGATGGCGGTCCGGTCCGGCCTCCCGCTCCTGCACCACGACCGCGACTTCGCTGCCCTCGCCCCGGTGGCCGGCATCACCCAGGCGCCGGGTTCGCTCGTCTGACGATGCAGGCTGCGGCGATCGCCGAACGTGACGGGTGGTGGTGCTGGTTGTGCGGCGGCGCCGTCGATCCGCACGCGCCGAAGGACAGCGCGGTGCGCGGCACGGTCGACCATCTGGTGCCGCGTTCCCGCGGAGGCGGCAACGAGCCCGGCAACCTGCGACTCGCACACAAGCGGTGCAACGTGCAGCGCGGCAGCCACCTGCCCGAACTGCAGTGGCCGCGCGAGTGGCCGATGCTGATGACAGTGCACGTGTGGACCGCGCTCGCCCGCCTGGCGCCACGGCCCGGCACCGCCGAGGTGGTGGCGTTGGCACCGCTGGGCGATCTGGCCGACGACGCTGCGGCGTGGGTGGTGGAGCGCGCTGAGGCGTTCGTGCCGGGCGGCTGGGAGGCGTGGACCGCCCCCGACCCCGCAGGCCCGGTGGCGGTGTGGTTGCGGCG
This sequence comes from Actinomycetota bacterium, assembly GCA_005778215.1. GTDB lineage: Bacteria > Actinomycetota > Acidimicrobiia > Acidimicrobiales > Ilumatobacteraceae > UBA668. The sequence continues at coordinate 1,557 of SXKB01000324.1, forward strand.
TCCGGCGGATGCGGCACCGGGTGTCACCGGCCGACCCAAGGTGGGCGATCCGGGCTGACTACCGTCGCCCCATGAGCGCTGATCTGCACGTCGAGGTCGAACCCGAATCGGTGGGGATGTCGAGCGAACGGCTCGCCCGCATCGACCGCCACTTCCGCCAGTACGTCGACGACGGTCGACTGCCGGGCTGGCAGATCGTGGTGGCCCGCAAGGGCAAGGTGGTGCACCACAGCACCTACGGCCACCGCGACATCGAGGGCGAGTTGCCGGTGGAGGCCGACACCATCTGGCGCATCTTCTCGATGACCAAGCCCATCACGGCGGTGCTGGCACTGCAGCTGTGGGAGGAGGGCGCGTTCGAGCTGAACGATCCCGTGGCGAAGTACATCCCGGCGTTCGCGAACACCAAGGTGTGGCGGGCGGGCAGTGTCACGTCGCCGGTGCTCGATCCGCAGACCGAGACGATGAGGGTGTGGCAGCTGTTCGCGCACACGGCAGGCCTCACCTACGGCTTCATGTACCACCACCCGGTCGACGAGCTGTACCGCCGCAACGGCTTCGAGTGGGGTGTGCCGAAGGACGCGAACCTCGAGGGCGTGTGCGACGCGCTGGCGAAGTTGCCGCTGCTCTTCCAGCCGGGCAGCGAGTGGAACTACTCGATGGGCCTCGACGTGCTGGGTCGGGTGTTGGAGGTGGTGAGCGGTCAGTCGCTCGACGATCTGCTGCGCACCCGCCTGCTGGAACCGTTGGGCATGCACGAGACCACGTGGTTCGTGCCCGAGGCGAACCACGGCCGCGTGGCGAAGCTCTACGTGCCGAACCCGGCCACGGGCACGGCGATGAAGATGGACGTGATGGGTCAGGCGTCGTTGCATCCGCCGCAGGCATTCCTGGGTGGCGGTGGCCTGCAGAGCACGGCCGGCGACTACCAGCGGTTCGTGCAGATGCTGGTGCGCGGCGGCGAGCTCGACGGGGTGCGCATCCTCTCGCCGCGCACCGTGAAGTTCATGGCGTCCAACCACCTGCCGAACAACGCCGACCTCACCGAGTTCGGGCGGCCGTTGTTCTCGGAGACCACGTTCGACGGTGTGGGCTTCGGCCTGGGCGTCAGCGTGACACTCGATCCGGTGAAGGGTCGCGTGCCCGGCAACGCCGGCGAGTTCGCGTGGGGTGGCGCGGCCAGCACGGCGTTCTGGGTGGACCCGGTCGACGACCTCACCGTCACGTTCTTCACCCAGCTGCTGCCCAGCAGCACGCACCCGCTGCGCAGCCAGCTGAAGCAGATGGTGTACCAGTCGTTCGTGGAGTGACGGTCAGTCGGCGGTGACCCGACGGGCCGCGCGGCGCGCCGCCTGCGCCCGCGTGGTGCCGATGATCACGCGGACCACCGCAGCCACGATGGCCACGAACGTGAGGAACAACGCAACGAATCGGTAGGCGTCGTTGGTGGCGTCGGTGCCGGCGAGCGCGCCGTGCAGGCTGGTGAGCCACACCGCCACGTAGGCGAAGTAGTGGATGAACTTCCACACGTCGCGCGGCATGCGGCGCATCAGCAACGACGTGGCCTGCACCACGGCCACCAGCCAGAACGCCACCACACCCAACGCCACCGGCATCGTCTTCCACGACGACGCGCCGGGCACCAGCAGATCGGCGAGCGAGAAGTGGACGAAGTTGTCGGCCACCAGCGCCAGCATGTGCAGCACGATCAGCACGCAGGCGAGGGTGCTGAACCAGCGGTGCATCGCGAGCATCCACGTGGGCCGGTCGATGGCCTTCAGCACGCGGGTGGCCACCAACACGCCCCACACCAGGCTGGCGGTGAGCAGCACGCCGGCCACCATGCCGGTGGCCCGCGACACCCACCACCAGAACTGTGGATGCAACTCGAACGCCGGCAACCGTCACTCCCACTGATCGGACTGGGCCACACTCTCCCATGCTGCGTTGGTGTACGCCCGACCGGTGCCGTACACCAGGCGAGCCGCAAGGCCGTCCTGCTGCAGGCGCGGCAACGCGCTGGGGGCGCCGCGCACGATGGCCATGGTGGCGTGCATCTCGGCCTCGGCGGCGGTGGGTGCCAGCACCGTGGCGTGCACCGGCGAGTCGAACCCACCCGGCAACGGCAGGCCGCTCGCCGGGTCGAGCACGTGATGCGCCGAACTGCCGTCGGCAGTGACCCACGACCGGCGCAGCGTGCCGGAGCTGCCGAGCGCGCCCGCGCGCAGCACCACCGTGGCCACGTGCGCCTCGGGTTCGAATGCTGCGTCGACCGGCACGCGCCACCCGTCGGGGTCGGGCGACTCGCCCATCACGCGCACGTCGCCACCCACGGCCACCATTGCGCCGCCGACGCCGTTGTCGAGCAGCAGCTGGGCCACCATGTCGGCCGCGAGGCCCTTGCCCAGACCGCCGGCGTCGACCACGGTGCCGGGCGGCAGCTGCGCCGTGAGTTCGTTGACGTCGACCGACAGGCCCTTGATGAAGCCGCGGTGCTGAGCCCCGGGTGGAAGCTCGGTGACCAGCGAGGGGTCGTGCACGCTGGCCGAGTACCCCAGCCGTACGAGCGGCGTGAGCAGCGTCGGGTCGAACGAGCCGTCGGTGAGGGTGTAGGCGTGCACCATCGCCTCGAGCAGGGTGAGCGTGGCCGGGTCGACGACGGTGGGGTTGCCCTGGGCCGCGTTGAGTCGGGAGAGGTCGCTGTGCGGGCGGAACCGGCTCCAGCGTGCCTCGAGGAACGCGAGCCGGTCGCGGGCCAGCATCAGGTGACCCGGCGCGCCGTCGGTGATCTCGACGACGACGGTGGAACCCATTCCTCGGAACTGATCACGGAGGATGGTGGAGGGCATCGAACTCACGACGATGGCGCAGTGGTGGCGGAGGGCGGTGGTGTGGACCCGACGCCGCTCCCGGTGCTCCTCGGCGCCGGTGTGGCCGGCGCAGGGACGGGCACCGGGACCGGGATCACCACGGGCGCGACGGTGGCGCCCGGCGCGATGGTGGCTCCTTGGTCCGGGATGGTGAGCAGCGTGGGCGCCGTCACCGGGGTGGAGGTCGCCGTGCCACCGTGCAACACGGTGGCCAGGTCCTCCGACACCGCTCGACGCCGTGCAGCAGCCGCGTCCGCCGCTTCCTGCTGCTGGGTCGAGTGGGCCAGGAATGCAACCAACCCCAACACCATGCTGGTGCTGAGGCCGGCCGTGAAGATCTTCGCCGCTTGCGCGTGCGGTGGTTGCTGGCCCGCACGGCCGGGACGAGGCGCTGCCGACGAAGGGGCAGCGCCCGGGTCAGTCATCGTCGCTGTCGTCGTCGCCGCCGCCGTGGCCACTGCCACTGCCGCTGTCGTCATCGTCGTCGATGGAGTTGTCGGTGCTGTTGCCCGTGGTGTTGCTGGTGCTGTTCCCGGTGCTGTTCGACGGGCTGTCGTCATCGTCGTCGATGGAGTTGCCCGTGCTGGTGCCCGACGCCGAGTAGCTCTCGACGGCGGTGCTGATGATGCCGAACAGCAGGTTGGCCTTGAATTCGACGATGGTGTCGGCGGTCTGGAACTTGACCTCGATGTTGAGGGCGTCCTTCTGCTCGGTCTCGATGACCATCCAGCCGGCGGCCGGGACGACCGAGACGATGCGCAGCGTGTCGCCGGCAGTGTCGAGCGTGACGAGGCCGGCCTCACCGATCTGATAGGCGGCCTGGGTGCCCGTGGCGCTGACCTGGGTGGTCTCCGACGAGTTGGGGACCGTCACGGTGACGGGCGACGAGGCGGAGGTGGGGGTGGACGAGGCCGACGAGGTGGAGACCTCTTCGATCTGTGCCGAGTTGACGGACGAGGCCGGCGAGGAACCGTTGAGCACCTGCGTGTTCACCAGCGCGGCAGCGGAACCCGCCACCAGCACCCCGGTGAGCGACAAGATCGTGGCGACCCGTGCCTTCATGTTGGTTCCGTCCCTCTGATATGGCCGTGCATGCACGGCCTGCCTGCCGGGCGAGGTCGTCGACTCGCTCCCGTTGGGTCACAACCTACGCCGACCAGGTACAACGCAGAGTGGGCCTTCTTCCAAGAATCGTCAAAATCTTCACATTCGGTGTCGGGTTTCACCGGGAGGCCGCGGAATGCGGTCAGAATGCTCACGTGAAGATCCTGCTCGTCGAGGACGACCGTTCCATCGCCAGTTCCGTGGTCGAGGGCCTCGAGGCCCAAGGCTTCCAGGTCACCCACGTCGCCAACGGCGCCGGGGCCCTCGCAGCGGCCGAACACGACATGGTGTTGCTCGACCTCGGCCTGCCCGACATGGACGGCCGCGACGTGTGCCGCGAGCTCCGTGGCCGCACGAAGGCACCGATCATCATGCTCACGGCTCGGTCCGAGGAGTTCGATCGGGTGCTCGGCCTCGAGCTCGGCGCCGAC
>SXKB01000325.1 GCA_005778215.1 Actinomycetota bacterium
AGCTGGTGCGGCTTGTAGTCGCCCATGCCGGGCAGACCCACCAGCGCCAGCGTGCGATCGGCCCGCTCACGCCGTTCCTTCTTGTCGACACCGCGCAGCTCCAGCCCGAAGGCCACGTTGTCGAGCAGCGTGCGGTGGGGCAGCAGGCCGAAGTGCTGGAACACCATGCTCACCTTGTGCCGACGCACCTGCAGCAGCTGGTCGTCGTCGGCCTTGGTGACGTCGGTGCCCTCGATGATCACGCTGCCGGCGGTGGGCTCGATGAGTCGGGTGATGCAACGGATGAGGGTGCTCTTGCCACTGCCCGACAGGCCCATCACCACGAACACCTCGCCGGGTGCGACGTCGAGGTTGACGTCGCGCATGGCCACCACGTTGCCGTGCAACGCCTCCAGCTCACCGCGGGGCAGGTCGGCCTCGGGCGACCCGACGATGCGTTCGGCACGCGGGCCGTAGACCTTCCAGAGATCACGAACCGAGATCATCGACTCCACTTGGCGTACTCCCCCTTGGTCACCCCACGCGACCGGGCGGAGCTTAGACCCAGGCCGCGCGACCCAGTTGTTCCACGATCCGGACCGCGAGGTCGAGGTCGTCGACGAGGGGCCGGTCGTCGGTGGAGGTGGGCAGCTCGTCGCACGCGGCCAGCAGCGACCGCACTCCCTCCCCCAGCTCGGACTGTTCGCGGCGACGCGCCGCACGCACCGCCGCTACCAGCTCGCACGCGGCGACGACCCGTGCCGCCTTCACCTGCTCCACCAACGCCACCGCACCGCGGGTGGCGAACGTGGCGTGGTCCTCCGTGCCCAACGAGATGGACGCGGTGTGCCGGCTGGTCGGATCGGCCAGCGTGCGCACGGTCTCGAGCGCCGAGCCGGCGGTGTACTCCAGCACCATCAGGCCCGAACTACCGGCCGGCCCGTCGGCCAGGAATCGCCCGCCATCGGTGTACGCCGGATCGTTGAGCTTCACCAGGCGGGCCAACGATGCCGACGACCACTGCACCAACGCGAGGCGCACCACGTCGAGCCGCAGACCGACGCTGGTGAGGTTGAACGATCCGTGGTGCACCACGCCCTGCTCGGTGTACCGCGGGTTCTCGGCGCCGGCGCCGATGGCGCTGCGGAGCTCGGCGGCGAGATCGTCGGCCACGTCGAGCGCCGGGCCGGCGAGAAACGGGATGACCCGCCACGACAACGGATCCTGCGTGCGTGCAGGCCGCCAGGTGCCGCCGTCGAGCACCTCGCGCATCGCACGGCAGGCCCGGTCGACTCCCGGCGAGGGCCGGGTTGCCACTGCACCGGGCGACCACTGCTGCGGGTTGGAATGCACTGCTGCGGCCCCCAGCGCCGCGACACGCAACGACGCATCCATGAACGAGCGCACCGCCACCGCGCCGTGTGCGGCGAGAGCGAGGGTGGCCGCGCTGGAGCTGATGAACGACAGCGCACCGCTGCCCTCGACGTGGTCGAGGTACTGCGCAACCGTGCCGTCACGCCAGGGCCGCTCGCCCAGCAGGCACAGCGCCAACTCGGCCAACGGTGCGATGTCGCCGGTGCCCATCGCGCCGAACTCGCGGACCACGGGCGTGCGGCCGTCGTTCGCAGCCCGCCGCAGCGCATCGACCACCTCGAACGGGATGCCCGAGCCGGGGATCGACAGTTGCGCGAGCCGGACCACCATCGTCCCGCGTGCGACGGCCTCGCCGAGGTCGTCGCCGTGCCCGGTGCTGTGCGAGCGCACGAGGCGCAGCCCGTGCCCGCCGTCGTGATCGTCGGCCGGCACATCACGGTTCGCACCCACACCGGTGGTGCGACCGTAGGCGACACCCTCCGCGGAGAGCGCCGCGGCGAGCGCCGAGTTGGCACGCAACGCATCCTCCACGCCGTCGGCGAACTCCAGGTGGAACCGGTCGCGTGCGTCGGCGACCAGCACGTCGATGTCGACGACGTCGGCCCCCAGTCGGAACGTCTGCATGGTCGGCACGGTACGCGTCGCGCTCACACCACGCGCAACTCCCCGGGGCGCAGCCGGTCTGCCATCGCCGTCGCCGGCGCCAGGTCGGTGACCACCACATCGCCCTCGCGCAACGGCGGCAACGCCACCAGACCCTCGGCACCGAACTTCGACGAGTCGACGGCGTAGAGGCGCTGTTCGGCGATCTGCCCCATCGCTGCCGACATCTGTGCCTCGGCGTGCTCCTGCACCATCAGCCCGCGGCGGGCATCGAGCGCCGACGCCGACAGGATGGCCACGCGCACGCGCATCGAACGCACCACGTCGAACGCCGACGCGTCGAACGACGCACCGTCGTGGTTGCGCAGCTCCACCCCCGCCATGTGCACCCGGTTGCCGGGGATGGTGGCGAGCGTGGTGGCGATGAACGTGGAGTTCGTCACCACCGTGAGGCCGCGGTGCTGTCGCAGCGCCTGCGCCACGAAGCCGGTGGTGCTGCCGGTGTCGAGCGCGATGGCGTCGCCGTCGTGCACCAGCGCCGCCACGGCGCCGGCGATGGCCACCTTCTCGCGCTGGTGCACCGTCATGCGCGCCAGGAACGGCGCCTCGCCCGGCCGGCTGCGGCCCACCACTGCGCCGTGCACCTTCTCCACCACGCCCCGCTCCACCAACGGTTGCACCACGCGACGCACCGTCTGCTCGCTCACGTGCAGCAGCGTGGCCAACTCACGCACGCTGATGGTGCCGCGCAGCGACACCGCGTTGAGCACTTCCTCCTCGTAGCGGGCCATGTGAGCATTCCAACACAAAACAACACTTCTGTCGGTATGCACTCGCTGGTGCGCGACAATCGCCCACGTGACCGCACTTCCCTCTTCTGCACGGGTCGTGGTGATCGGCGGCGGCATCGTCGGCTGTTCCACGGCGTACCACCTGGCCAAGCTGGGCTGGACCGACACGGTGCTCATCGAGAAGCACATGCTCACGTCGGGCTCCACGTTCCACGCCGCCGGCCTGGTGGGCCAGCTGCGCACCAGCGCCAACATCACCCAGCTGCTCGGCAACTCGGTGGAGCTGTACAAGACCCTGGAGGCCGAGACCGGTCAGGCCACCGGGTGGAAGATGAACGGTGGCCTGCGCCTGGCCTGCAACCAGGAACGCTGGACCGAGGTGCAGCGTCAGGCCACCACCGCGAAGAGCTTCGGCCTGGAGATGCACCTGCTGTCGCCGAAGGAGGCGCAGGAGCTGTGGCCGATCATGGAGGTGCACGACGTGGTGGGCGCCGCGTTCCTGCCCACCGACGGTCAGGCCAACCCGAGCGACATCACCATGGCCCTGGCCCGCGGCGCCCGCATGCACGGCGCCACCATCTGCGAGGAGACCGAGGTCGCGAGCATCGAGGTGGTCGACGGCGTGGTGAAGGCCGTGGTCACCGATCGCGGCCGCATCGAGTGCGAGAAGATCGTGCTCTGCGGCGGCCAGTGGACCCGCGAACTCGCCGCCACCGTGGGTGTGAACGTGCCGCTGGTACCCGTGGAGCACCAGTACGTGATCACCGAACCGTTCACCCCCGAGGTGCCGCGCAACCTGCCCACGCTGCGCGACCCCGACCGCCTCACCTACTACAAGGAGGAAGTGGGCGGCCTGGTGATGGGTGGCTACGAGCCGAACCCCATCCCGTGGGCGGTGAAGGGCATCCCCCGCCCGTTCCAGTTCCAGCTGCTCGACAGCAACTGGGACCACTTCGCGCCCACCATGGAACTGGCCATCGGCCGCGTGCCTGCGTTGGCCGAGGCTGGCATGCGCCAACTGATCAACGGCCCGGAGAGCTTCACACCCGATGGCAACTTCATCCTCGGCGAAGCCCCCGAGTTGAAGAACTTCTACGTCGGGGCCGGGTTCAACGCGTTCGGCATCGCGGCCGGAGGCGGCGCAGGGCAGGCACTCGCCGAGTGGGTGCACGACGGCACACCCCCGTACGACCTGTGGGTGGTCGACATCCGCCGGTTCGGCCGACCGCACCAGGACACCGATTGGGTGCGAACCCGCACGCTCGAGGCGTACTCGAAGCACTACACGATGGCCTGGCCGTTCGAGGAGCACCACAGCGGTCGCCCGTGCCGCACCTCGCCGCTGTACGACCGCCTGCTCGCCGCGGGTGCGGCGTTCGGCGAGAAGCTCGGCTGGGAGCGGCCGAACTGGTTCGCCGATCTCGCAGTGGGCGAGGCACCGGTCGACCAGTACACGTACGGCCGGCAGAACTGGTTCGCCGCCGTGGGGCGCGAACACCGGGCGTGTCGCGAGGCTGCGGTGCTCATCGACCAGACGTCGTTCGCGAAGTTCGCGCTGAAGGGTCCCGACGCGATGTCCGCGCTCGACTGGATCTGCGCGAACGACGTGCACAAGCCCGTCGGCTCGCTCACCTACACCCAGATGCTCGACGACAAGGGCGGCATCCAGTGCGACCTCACGGTTGCACGGGTGGCGCACGACGAGTTCTACATCGTCACCGGCACCGGCTTCGCCACGCACGACTTCGACTGGATCAGCAGCAACATCCCGCCCGACACCAACGCGCAACTCCTCGACGTCACCTCGGCGTGGTCGGTGCTCACGCTGATGGGTCCGAAGGCGCGCGACATCCTGCAGTCGGTCACGTCGGCCGACGTGTCGAACGAGGCGTTCCCGTTCGGCACGATGCAGACGGTGGGCATCGCCGGCTGCCCGGTGCGCGCACTGCGCATCACCTACATGGGCGAACTGGGATGGGAGCTGCACCTGCCCGTGGAGTACGCGCCGAAGGTGTACGACACACTCATGGCCGCCGGCGCCCCGCACGGCATGGTGAACGCGGGCTACCGGGCCATCGAGAGCTGCCGACTGGAGAAGGGCTACCGGGCGTGGGGCAGCGACATCGGCCCCGACCACACCCCGCTCGACGCCGGACTCAGCTGGGCGGTGAAGACGAAGAAGGCCATCCCGTTCAAGGGTCGCGACGCGATCGTGGCCCAGCAGCAACGCGGCCTGCGCAAGCTGCTCGCGGCGTTCACCGTCGACCCGTCGGTGGTGTTGCTGGGCCGCGAGACGATCTACCGCGACGGCGAACGCGTCGGCTGGCTCACCAGCGGCGGGTTCGGGTACACCATCGACCGCTCCATCGGGTACGGCTACGTCCGCAACCCCGACGGCGTCACCCGCGACTGGGTGCTGGCCGGCAGCTACGAGCTCGAGGGGGCGGGCACGCGCGTGCCGGCCGAGCTGTCGCTGCAGCCGCTGTACGACCCCACCAACGCACGAGTGAAGGCCTGACCATGACCGTTCCCGCACGCGCCCGCATCGTCGTCATCGGCGGCGGCATCCTCGGCTGCTCCATCGCGTACTGGCTCACCAAGATGGGCGAGACCGACGTGACGCTGCTCGAACAGCATCAGCTCACCGACGGCGCCACCTGGCACGCGGCCGGCCTGGTGGGTCAGCTGCGGTCGAGCCGCAACACCACCCGCATGCTCGAGCAGTCGGTGGAGATGTACCGCGGCCTCGAGGCCGAGACCGGTCAGGCGGTCGACTGGCACGAGACCGGCAGTCTGCGCCTCGCGTGCTCGCCCGAGCGCGTGCTCGAGCTGAAGCGCCTCGCCACGATGGCGAAGAGCTTCGGTCTGCCGATGGACGTCATCTCGCCCGAGAAGGCACAGGAGCTGTTCCCGCTGATGAGCACCGAGGACGTGCTCGCCGCAGCGTTCCTGCCCACCGACGGCTACATCGACCCGGCCTCGGTCACCATGGCCATCGCTCGCGGCGCGCGCATGCGCGGCGCGAACGTGTGCGAGCACACCCGCGTCACGTCCATCACGGTCGACGGCCGCCACTGCAGCACCATCCAGTACGTCGACCGCGACGGCGAGCCCGGCAGCATCGAGTGCGAGATGGTGGTGAACGCTGCCGGCATGTGGGGCATGGAGGTGGGCCGCATGGCCGGGGTGCGCATCCCCGCCACCGCAGTGGAGCACCAGTACCTGTTGAGCGGCCCCATCGAGGGCTACACGCCAGTGGAGCTGGGGAAGATGCCCACGATGCGCGACCCCGATCACCTCGTGTACTACAAGCCCGACGGCCCCGGTCTGCTGATCGGTGGCTACGAACCCGACACCATCGCGTTCGGCACGAATGGCATCCCGTCGCCGTTCCAGCGGCAACTGTTCGACCCGAACTTCGACCGCTTCGCACAGCTGGCCGAGCTCGGCGCGAAGCGCACCCCGTGCCTCGAGACCGCCGGCATCCGCACCCTGCTGAACGGGCCCATCCCCTACTCGGCCGACGCCGACTTCGTGATGGGTCGGGTGCCCGAGCTCGACAACTACTACGTGGCCACCGGCTTCCTCTACGGCATCGCGGCCGGCGGCGGCGCCGGGAAGATGATGGCCGAGTGGATGCTCGAAGGGCGCCCGTCGCTCGACCTGTGGCCGCTCGACGTGCGCCGCTTCTCGTTCCACCACACCACGCGCCACTTCATGGACACGCGCATGGTGGAGATGTACGCCCACCACTACAAGCTCGCCGCACCGGGTTCCGAGAAGGTCACCGCTCGCGGCATCCGGCGCAGCCCGCTGCACGACACACTCGCATCGCACCGCGCCGTGTTCGGCAGCCGCGGCGGCTGGGAACGGCCGCTGTGGTTCGCGCCCGAGGGCGTGGAGCCCGTCGACCGGCCGTCGTTCACCGAACCGAACTGGTTCCACCACGTCGGTGCCGAGCACCGTGCGGTGCGCGAGGGAGTGGCCCTGGTGGACCAGACCTCGTTCGCGAAGTTCGAGATCACCGGCCCGGGCGCGATGGCCGCGGTGCAGTGGCTGAGCGTGGCCGACATGGACAAGCCGGTGGGCAGCGCCATCTACACCCAGCTGTGCAACGAGCGCGGTGGCATCGAGTGCGACCTCACCATGACCCGCACCGCGCCCGACAGCTGGTACGTGGTCACCGGCGCGGCGTTCGGCGCGCACGACATGGGGTGGATCCGCTCGAACTCGCCCGACGACGGCAGCGTCATCGTGCGCGACCTCACGTCGGCGCGCGCAGTGCTGAACCTGTGTGGGCCGAAGAGCCGCGAGGTGCTGCAGGCCGCGTGCGAGGACGACGTGTCGAACGACGCATTCCCGTACGCCACCGCACGCGAGCTCACCATCGGGTCGGCACCCGTGCTGGCGCTGCGCATCGGCTACACCGGCGAGCTGGGGTGGGAAATGCACGTGCCCACGGAGTACGCCGCCCACGTGTACGAGACGTTGCGGGCAGCCGGTGCACCGCACGGCATCGTCGACGTGGGCTACCGCGCCATCGACACGATGCGGATGGAGAAGGGCTACCTGTACTGGAGCACCGACATCACGCCCGACACCACCCCGTGGGAGGCCGGTCTCGGCTGGCGCGTCAGCCTGAAGAAGGGCGACTTCCTGGGCCGCGACGCGCTCGTGGCACAACGGGAGGCGGGCATCACCCGCAGGCTGTGCACCTTCACCCTCGAGTCGATGGCGTACCCGGTGAGCGGCGAGGCCATCATCGCCGACGGCCGCGTGGTGGGGTTCACCACCTCGGCCAACTTCGGCCACACCGTCGGCAAGCCGGTCGTGTACGGCTACCTGCCCGTCGAGTTGCTCGACCGCACCGAGTTCACGATCGAGGTGTACGGCGAGCCCATCCCGGCGGTGCGGCACGATCGCCCACTCCACGATCCGGCAGGTGCGAGGCTGAAGGGATGAGCGACATCGCCGACGCGCTGGCGCGGGCAGGGTTCCCCGCCGGCACTCCCACCACCCGCCTGGCCGGCCTCACCAACGTGAACCATCTGGTCGAGCGCGACGGGGAGCGGTTCGTGCTGCGCATCCCCGGTGCGGGCACCAGCGAGTACATCGACCGCCGCACCGAGGAGGTGGCGGCGCGCAGTGCCGCGGCGGCCGGGGTGAACGCTGAGGTGGTGTTCTTCGACGCCACCGACGGGTTGATGGTCACTCGTTTCGTCGACGGTGCGGCCACCATGACCGCCGAACGGTTCCGCGATCTCGACGCCGTGGCCAGGGCCGGGCGGGCGTTCCGCGAGCTGCACACCACGGCCACCCCGTTCGCCACCGACTTCGACCTGTTCGGCATGATCGACGACTACAAGCGTCTGCTCGCCGAGAAGGGGGCGACACTGCCCGACGGCTACGACGAGCTGCAGGCCACCGCCGAGGCCACCCGAGTGGCCCTCGAGGCGACGGCGCGCCCGCTGGTGCCCTCACACTGCGACCCACTGTGCGAGAACTTCCTCGACACCGGCGAGCGGATGTACGTGATCGACTACGAGTACTCGGGCAACAACGACCCGATGTGGGACCTGGGCGACCTGTCGGTGGAGGGCGAGTTCGGCCCCGAGCAGGACGCTGCGCTGCTGCGGGCCTACTTCGGCGGCGATCCGCCCGCCCACGAGGTGGGACGGATGGTCGCCTACAAGGCGATGTGCGATCTGCTGTGGACGCTGTGGGGTGTGATCCAGCACGCCAACGGCAATCCCGCCGACGACTTCTGGGCCTACGCGACCGGCCGATTCGAGCGCTGCGCCCGGCTGATGCACGATCCGGAATACTCGGTACATCTGTCTCGCGTATCCGGGCGGTGATGTGCTAGATTTTCCATGATGCGGATTTGGTCCGCATTGTGGAACATGCGGAAAGGCACCTCATGAGCGACGGCGACGACCTGGATCTGGCAGCACTTCCTGACGACGAGCTCGTCACCCAGATGCACGAGGACCTCTACGACGGTCTCGCCCCCGAGATCGCCGAGGGCACCCTCATCCTCCTCGACCGTGGCTGGGCGCCCGATCGCGTGCTCAACGACGCACTCGTCGAGGGCATGCGCATCGTCGGCATCGACTTCCGCGACGGCATCCTGTTCGTGCCCGAGGTGCTGCTCAGCGCCAACGCGATGAAGGCCGGCATGGAGATCCTCCGCCCGCTGCTCGCCGAGACCGGCGCGGAGCCCATCGGCAAGGTGGTCATCGGCACCGTGAAGGGCGACATCCACGACATCGGCAAGAACCTCGTGGCGATGATGATGGAGGGCGCCGGCTTCGAGGTCATCGACCTCGGCATCAACACCGACGCCGACGCGTTCCTGGCCGCCCTCGAGGAGCACCAGCCCGACATCCTCGGCATGTCGGCCCTGCTCACCACCACCATGCCGTACATGAAGGTGGTCATCGACACGCTGCAGGAGCGCGGCCTGCGCGACAAGTACATCATCCTCGTCGGCGGCGCCCCGCTGAACGAGGAGTTCGGCGCCGCCATCGGTGCCGACGCCTACTGCCGCGACGCCGCCGTCGCCTCGGAAACCGCCAAGCAGCTCGTCACCGCCCGCCGCGGCAACGTCGAGCCTCCCGGCCCGTCCGTCTGAGTCGACACATGTCGCAGCCACTTGTGTTGGCCTGCGGGGCACTGGTCAGCGAGCTCCGCACGGTGCTCGCGGCCGACGGCCTGACCGAGCACGTGGATGTGCGCTACCTCCCGGCGAACCTCCACAATCGGCCCGACCGCATCGTGCCCGCGCTGCGCGAGTTGCTCGACGAGCTCGACCCCCACGGCGACCGCGACGTGCTCATCGGCTACGCCGACTGCGGCACCGGCGGCACGCTCGACGCACTACTGACCGAACGGCCGAACCTGCGTCGGCTGCCCGGCGACCACTGCTACGAGTTCTTCGCCGGCAGCCCGCTGTTCCGGGAACTCGCCGAGGCCGAGCTGGGCACCTTCTATCTCACCGACTTCCTGGCCAAGCACTTCGACGCCCTGGTGTGGCAGGGGCTGCGCCTCGACCGCCACCCCGAACTGCTCCCCGCCTACTTCGGCAACTACACCACCCTGATGCTGCTGTCGCAGACCGAGCGCGGCGACGTGCTCGCCGCCGGCCGCGACGCCGCCCACCGGCTGGGCCTGCAGTTCCAGCACCGCCACGTCGGGCTCTCCCACTTCCACGACGCCGTGAGCGTCACCCTTCGAAAGGTCGCCTGACATGTCACGTCGGTCCAAGGACGAGATCGTCGTCATTCTGTGGCGCGACATCCCCGCGCAGATCAACGGCAAGCTCGGTGAGGACAAGCACGGTGTCGTGCTGCCCCACCGCTTCCAGAAGGCCATCGACCGCGCCGCGATGGTGGCGGGCAAGAAGACCGCGCAGGAGTACGTCGCCGAGTGGCGCCGCACCAGCTACCCCGTGACGGGCGAGCTGGTGCCGACGGTGGAGGCCACCGCGGCCGCCATCGAGCAGGAGTTCACCAACGAGCGGCTCCACGCCCTCGTGGACAACGGCGGATGGGACCCCATCTCGCCCGAGCAATCAGCAGCACAGGAAGAACAATGACCCACACCGTCATCAGCTCCGCCACCAAGGAAGTGGTCATCGGTTTCGACCGGCCCTTCGTGATGATCGGTGAGCGCATCAACCCCACCGGCCGCAAGCTCCTCGCCGAGGAGATGAAGAACGGCGACTTCAGCCGCGTCGAGGCCGACGCCCTGGCCCAGGTGGCTGCGGGCGCACACATGCTCGACGTGAACGCCGGCATCCCGCTGGCCGACGAGCCGGCGCTGCTGGCCCGCGCCATCCAGTTGGTGCAGGGCATCACCGACGTGCCGCTGAGCATCGACTCGTCCATCGTCGACGCACTCGAGGCCGGCCTCGCCGTGTACAAGGGCAAGGCGCTGGTCAACTCGGTCACCGGCGAAGAGGAGCAGATGGAGCGCGTGCTCCCGCTCGTGGCCAAGTACGGCGCCGCCGTGGTGGCCATCAGCAACGACGAGACCGGCATCAGCACCGATCCCGACGTGCGTTTCAACGTGGCCAAGAAGATCGTCAACCGCGCCGCCGACTACGGCATCCCGGCCTCCGACATCGTGGTCGACCCGCTCGTCATGCCCATCGGCGCGATGGGCACCGCCGGCCGCCAGGTGTTCGCGCTGCTGCGCCGCCTGGTGACCGAACTGAAGGTGAACACCACCTGCGGCGCCAGCAACGTGAGCTTCGGCCTGCCCGCCCGCAACAACATCACCGGCACGTTCCTGGCCATGGCCATCTCGAACGGCATGACCTCGGCCATCATGAACCCGCTGCACCCCGAGGTGAAGACGATGGTGATGGCCGCCGACGTGCTGGCCGGCAACGACCAGGACTGCATGGCCTGGATCCGCGCCAACCGCGATCCCGATGCCCCCACCGGCGCCCGCGAGGGTCGCGCCGGCGGCCGACGCGCTCGCCGCGCGGAGTGATCGCCCGTGCCGCGCGTCGTCTTCACTCCTTCCGGCCTCGATGGTGAGGTCGCGCCCGGCACCACGGTGCTGCAAGCGGCGCGCGACCTCGGCGTCGATCTCGATTCGGTGTGTGGCGGTCGCGGCATCTGCGGACGCTGCCAGGTGGCGTGTTCACCGGGCAGTTTCCCGAAGTGGGCCATCGAGAACGACGAGCAGTCGCTCAGCCCCTGGGGCGAGACCGAGGAGGCCTACCTCCAGCGGCGTGGCATGAAGCCCGAACGGCGCCTCGGCTGCTGTGCCGTCATCGAGGACGACGTGGTGCTCGACGTGCCACCCGAGAGCCAGGTGCACCGTCCGGTGGTGCGCAAGAGCCTCGACCTCAGCGACGTGGTGCTCGACCCCGCGGTGCACCTGTACTACCTCGAGCTGCCGCCGTCGGTGCTCGGCGACGCCGAGTCGATGAGCGATCTGGTGGTCGCCGAGCTGCAGGCCGCCCACGGCCGCACCGTCACCCACCTCGCCCTGTCGGCGCTGCAGCAGGTGCACAAGGCGTTCGCCGGGCAGGACCGTGCCGCCACCGTCGCCGTGCGCGGCGATGCGGTCATCACTGCGTGGCCCGGCTACGTCGACCGTGCGTGCGGTATCGCCGTCGACATCGGCAGCACCACCATCGCCGGTCACCTGTGCGACATCAGCACCGGCGAGATCCTGTCGTCGGCCGGGCGGATGAACCCGCAGATCCGGTTCGGCGAAGACCTGATGAGTCGCGTCTCGTACGTGATGATGAACCCGGGTGGCGAGCGCAACCTCACCGAGGCCGTGCGCGGTGCCCTCAACGAGCTCATCGACGAGCTGTGCGAGCAGGCCGAGGCCACGCCCGGCGAGGTGCTCGAGATCGTGCTGGTCGGCAACCCGATCATGCACCACATCGTCGCCGGCATCGACCCCACTCCCCTGGGCCAGGCGCCGTTCACCCTGGCCACCGCCGAAGCCATCGAGGTGCCGGCCAGCGACTTCGAGCTGCACTGCCCGCACGCCCAGGTGTACCTGGCGCCGTGCATCGCCGGCCACGTGGGCGCCGACACGGCCGCAGTCATCCTGTCGGAAGGCCCGCACCGTTCGTCCACCGTGCAACTGCTGGTCGACGTGGGCACCAACGCCGAGATCGTGCTCGGCGACGCCGAGCGCCAGTTCGCGGCCAGTAGCCCGACGGGCCCCGCGTTCGAGGGTGCGCAGCTCAGCTGCGGCCAACGCGCCACGGCAGGCGCCATCGAGCGCGTCCGCATCGACCCGGCCACGCTCGAGGCGCGGTTCAAGGTCATCGGCAGCGACCTGTGGAGCGACGAGCCGGGCTTCGCCGAGTCGGTGGAGTCGCTCGACATCTCGGGCATCTGCGGCTCGGGCATCATCGAGGTCATCGCCGAGATGTACCTGGCCGGCATCATCGACCAGGACGGCGTGGTGCAGGGCGGTCTCGCCGAGCGCAC
>SXKB01000326.1 GCA_005778215.1 Actinomycetota bacterium
ATCAAGACCGGCGCACCCGCCCGCAGCGACCGCGTCGCGAAGTACAACCAGCTGCTCCGCATCGAGGAGCAGCTCGGCGAGACCGCCGCGTTCCGCGGCCGCAGCGCCCTCAGCCCGCGCTGACCTGCGCCACCGAATTCTCCGGGTGACGTGGTTCGCGCGGGGAGTGCTGCGAGAATGGGTTCGATGAGCGCAGGCGGCCACAAGACCTCGGCGATTCCGCGTCCCGCCGACGCGAGCCGGGCTGCCACGCGCCCCACCGATCGCCGCGACGACACCCTCCTCTCCGACTTCACGCGCCCCATCGACCAGTCGAAGCGCCTGGTGCGCGGCCGCGGCAAGCGCGGCATCATCGCCCTCGTGGCCGCCGTCATCACCGCAGCGCTCGTCGCCGCATTGTTCGTGTTGCCGGTGAAGGCGTGGTTGCGTCAACAGGACGACATCGACCGCAAACAGCAGGAGCTGGCCGCACTCGAACAGGCCAACGCCGAACTGAGCGACGAGGTCAACCAACTCAACACGCCGGCCGGCATCGAAGAAGCGGCCCGTGAGGAGATCGGCTACGTGCGCCAGGGCGAGATCCGTCTCACGGTGCTCGACTCGCCGAACGCGCCGGTCACCATGCCGGCCGGGTGGCCGTACGACGCGGTCGCGGGCATGGTCGGAGTGCGCCAGGCAGAGGCTGCCGCAGCCGATGCGGCCTCGACCACACCCTGACCCTGCCTGGCCGTCTAGTCTCAGCGCACTCGCTACGACATTCACCAGGGGGTTCGCGCGTGGCCGGCAGCATTCTCGGTAATCGGGTTCTTCGCAAGGAAGATCCCAAGTTCCTCACCACCGGCGGCGTGTACGTCGACGACCTGCTCGACGAGCCGCTGCTGCAGGGGGCAGCGCACGTCACGTACGTGCGGTCCACCCTCGCGCACGGTCGCATCCTCGGCATCGACACCAGCGACGCCGCGGCCATGCCGGGTGTCATCGCGATCTACACCGCCGCCGACCTCGGCCTCGAACCGGTGCCCAGCGAGTTCAACCCGGGGGTCGCCCGCGGCCTGCTGGCCATCGACAAGGTGCGCTTCGTCGGCGAGCCTGTCGCCGTGGTCGTCACCGAGACGCGCGAGCAGGGCGAGGACGCCGCCGAGCAGGTCATCGTCGACTACGACGCGCTGCCCGTGGTCATCGACATGGAGGACGCGCTCACCAACACCTCGCTGCTGTACGAGGCGGCCGGCAGCAACGTCGTGTTCGACTCCACGTTCGTGGGTCGCCCCGGCGTCTCGGGCCCGGCGTTTTTCGAAGGCTGCGAGGTCGTGTCGGGACCGCACCGCATCGTGAACCAGCGCGTCGCACCCTGCCCGCTCGAGGTCCGCGGTTCCGCCGTGGCGTGGGCGCCCGACGGCCGTCTGCACCAGTGGCTCAGCAGCCAGGGCGTGCAGGACGCCAAGAACACCATCGTCGCCACGAACGGTGTCGAGCCCGACCAGGTGCTCGTGCTCACCGCCGACGTGGGCGGCGGCTTCGGCGCGAAGATCAAGTGCGATCCCGAGGAAGCCCTGCTGGGTGTCATCGCCAAGAAGGTCGGCCGTCCGCTGCGCTGGCGCGAGACCCGCAGCGAGTCGATGATGGTGCTCGGTCACGGCCGCGCCCAGGTGCAGAACCTCACCATCGGCGGCAACCGCGACGGCAAGATCACGCACTACCAACTGCACGTCATCCAGGACTCCGGTTACTTCGTCGAGTACGGCACCATCCTCGCCCCGTTCATGACGTTGCCCATGGCCAGCGCCGTGTACGACATCCCGAACATCGAGTGCCAGTCCACGAGCGTGGTCACCAACGCGGCACTCACCACCGCATACCGCGGCGCCGGTCGCCCCGAGGCCACGGCCGCCGCCGAGCGCGCGATGGACCTGTTCGCCGCAGAGATCGGCATGGACCCGGCAGAAGTGCGCCGCCGCAACCTGATCGGCCGGTTCGACGCGCCGCACACCACGGTCGTCGGCCAGACCTACGACGTCGGCGACTACGAGGGTGCACTCGACAAGGCACTCGCAGCCGCCGGCTACGCCGACCTTCGTGCCGAGCAGGCGCGTCGACGCGCCAACGGCGACGTCAAGCAGCTCGGCATCGGCGTCAGCACGTACGTCGAGATCACCGGCGGCGTGGGCACCGGCGAGCACGCTCGCATCGTGGTGAACGACGACGGCAGCGCCACCGTCTACACCGGCACGTCGGGCCACGGTCAGGGCCACCTCACCGCCTGGAGCATGCTCGCCCACGAGCAGACCGGCATCCCGATGGACAAGATCGACGTCATCTGGGGCAACACCGATCTGGTGCCGCAGGGTTCGGGCACCAGCGGATCCCGTTCGCTGCAGCAGGGTGGCAACGCCGTGTTCCTGGCCGCCGGCGACCTGGTCGACAAGGCCCGCGCCATCGCAGCGAAGCTGCTCGAGGCCGACGAGGCCGATGTGGTGCTCGACAAGGCCAGCGCCAGCTTCCACGTGTCGGGTACACCGTCGATCGGCAAGTCGTGGGCCGACCTCGCCGTCGCTGCCAAGGCCGACCCCGAACTGCCCGAGGGCCTCGCCCACGCCGCGTACTACGCGGTGAACGGCGCCACGTTCCCGTTCGGCGCACACGTCGCAGTGGTCGAGGTCGACACCGAGACCGGCCAGGTGCGCCACCTGCGGCACATCGCATGCGACGACGCCGGCACGGTGCTGAACCCGATGCTGCTCGAGGGCCAGATCCACGGTGGCGTCGCCCAGGGCACCGCCCAGGCGTTGATGGAGGAAGTGCGCTACGACAGCGACGGCAACCCCGTCACGTCGAACCTCGCCGACTACGCCTTCATCTCGGCCGCCGAGTTGCCGAGCATCGAAGTGGTGCACATGGAGACACCGACGTTCATCAACGCCCTGGGCGCGAAGGGCATCGGCGAGAGCGGCACCATCGGCAGCACGCCGGCCGTGCAGTCGGCGGTCATCGACGCGGTGAGCCACCTCGGCGTCACCCACATCGACATGCCGTGCACCCCGCAGAAGGTGTGGCAGGCCATCGCGGCCGCCCACGCCTGAGGTTCCGGCATCTGGGCGTGATCCGTCCCGGATCGGCAACTGGCGCTGGATCGTCCCGGATTCCGGGACGATCCAGCGCCAGTTCACATTTCGGGGTCGGCCGGTGATCACCGCCCGGCGACCGATGCGAGCGATTCGCTCCCCCAGGCTCTGATCGCCAAGCGAAACGATCGTGCTAGCGTGATCTACATGATCGATCGACAACGGCTCGCCGCCCTCCACCACGAGGAGGAGCAGCGCTTCATCGACCTGCATCCACGGTCGGCCGAGATGGCCACCGGTGCCCGCACCCACCTGCTCGGCGGCGTGCCGATGGCGTGGATGACCCGCTGGCCGGGTTCGTTCCCGCTCTTCTTCGACACCGCGAGCGGCGCCCGGTTCACCGATGTCGACGGCCACGAGTACGTCGACTTCTGCCTCGGTGACACCGGCGCGATGACCGGCCACGCCCTCCCCCAGGTGGCCGACGCGTTGTACCGGCAGGCGATGCGCGGCATCACCACCATGCTGCCCAGCAGCGATGCCGCCTGGGTGGGCGAGGAGCTCGCCCGCCGGTTCGGCCTGCCCGTGTGGCAGATGGCGATGACCGCCACCGACGCCAACCGATTCGTGCTGCGCTTCGCCCGACACCTCACCGGACGATCGAAGGTGCTGGTGTTCGACTGGTGCTATCACGGCAGCGTCGACGAGACGCTCGTGGTCATCGGCCCCGACGGCCAGCCGCAGTCGCGCCCGGGCAGCATCGGCCCGCAGGTCGACCCCACCCACACCAGCGTGGTGGTGCCGTTCAACGATCTCGCTGCCCTGGAAGCCGCGTTGGCCGAGGGCGACGTGGCCTGCGTGCTGGCCGAGCCGGCCCTCACCAACATCGGCATCGTGTTGCCCGAGCCCGGGTTCCACGAGGCGCTGCGCGCCCTCACCCGCAAGTACGGCACGCTGCTCGTCATCGACGAGACCCACACCATCTGCGTCGGCCCGGGTGGCGCCACCGCCGCGTGGGGGCTGGAGCCCGACTTCTTCGTCATCGGCAAGACCATCGGCGGCGGCATGCCCGCCGCGGCGTACGGCATGACCACCGAGATGGCCGAGCGCATCATGCCCACACTGGTCGGCGAGTCGGTCGACGTCAGCGGCGTCGGCGGCACCCTCACCGGCAACGCGCTGGCCCTCGCAGCCGTGCGGGCCACATTGTCGAGCACGCTGCGCGACGACGACTTCGCCCACATGATCCCACTCGCCACGGCCTGGACCGACGGCGTGCAGGCCACCATCGACGAGTTCGCACTGCCGTGGAACGTGCAGCAGCTCGGCGGCCGCGCCGAGTACTGGTTCTGCCCGCCACCGAAGGACGGTGCTGCGGCGGCCGCCGCGGCCGACCATCAACTCGATGCGTTCATGCACCTGTGGGCCGTGAACCGGGGCATCCTGCTCACCCCGTTCCACAACATGGCACTGATGTCGCCGCACCACTCGCAGGCCGACGTCGATCGGCACACCGAGGTGTTCCGCGATGCCGTGAAGGCGTTGGTCGGATGAACCTCGCCGGACAGGTCGCCCTCGTCACCGGTGCGGGAAGCCGCGACGGCATCGGGTTCGCCGCCGCACGCGCCCTCTCGGCCGATGGGGCCGCGGTGGTGCTGGCCAGCACCACCGACCGCATCCACGAACGCGTCACCGATCTGCAGGCCATCGGCGGTCGCGCCGTCGGCGTGGTGGCCGACCTGATGGACGACGGGGCAGCCGACCGAGTCGTGCAGGCCGCGCTGCAACTGGCCGGCCGGCTCGACATCTGCGTCAACAACGCCGGCATGGTGGCGGTGGGCGGCGAGCTCACCGACTCCGTGGCCCATCGCACGACCGACCAACAGTGGCGCGACGCGCTCGACCGCAACCTCACCACGTGCTTCACCGTCACCCGCGCCGCACTCACGGCGATGCGGGCACGCGGCTACGGCCGCATCGTCAACGTGGCCAGCACCTCGGGTCCGGTGCAGGCGTTCGTCGGCGACGCCGGCTACCACGCGGCCAAGGCGGGCATGCTCGGCTTCACCCGTGCCGTGGCGCTCGAGTACGCCGGCCAGGGCATCACCGTCATCGCCGTCGCGCCGGGTTGGATCGCCACCGCCTCACAGACCGACGCCGAGCGCGCGGCCGGGGCACTCACCCCGATGCGCCGCTCGGGCACCCCGGTGGAGGTGGCAGCTGCCATCCGCTTCCTCGCCGACACCAGCGCCTCGTACATCACCGGGCAACTGCTCGTGGTCGACGGCGGCAACGCACTCCCCGAGAACCGGACGTGGACCCCGTGAGCGGCCACGTGGTGCTGGTCACCGGGGCGGCCGGCGGCATCGGCGGCGCCGTCGTCGAGCGCTTCGCTGCCGACGGATGGCAGGTGGCCGCGCTCGACGTGCAGCCCGTCAGCGCCCACGACGGTGTGCTGCCGGTGGCGGCCGACCTTCGCGACGTGGCGCAGTGCCGCGACGCCGTGGCGCGCACGGTGGCCCACTTCGGGCGACTCGATGCGGTGGTGAACGCTGCCGGCGTGTGGACCGAGGGCCCGGCAGACCAGACCGATGAGGCCGACTTCGACCGTGTGCTCGACGTGAACGTGAAGGGGCTGTACTTCCTCACGTCGGCCGCGATCCCCCACCTCGAGGCGGCGCAGGGCGTCGTGGTGAACCTGTCCAGCGACGCCGGCATCCAGGGCAATGCCGGGGCTGCGGTGTACTGCGCCAGCAAGGGTGCGGTGTCCATCCTCACCAAGGCACTCGCGCTCGAACTCGCACCGCGTGGCATTCGGGTGAACGCCGTGTGCCCCGGCGACGTCGACTCCCCGATGCTGCGCGGTCAAGCCCGCGACTTCGGCGGCGACGACCCGCAGCGCTACCTGCAGCGGCTGTTGGCCGGCTACCCGCAGGGCGCGACGGCACGATTCGTCCGCCCCGACGAGGTGGCCGAGCTGATCTGGTTCCTCTGTTCGCCCGCCGCGGCCCCCATCACCGGCGCGAACATCTCCATCGACTTCGGCCTCTCCGCCGGCATCGTCTGACCGACTGTTGTGAAAGGCCTCCTGTGATCCCCCTCGACCCCACCGATCGCCAGCTCGTGGAGGCGCTGCAGAAGGACGGCCGCGCCAGCTACGCCGATCTCTCCGAATTGGTGGGCCTGTCGCCCGCCGCCACCCGCCTCCGGGTGCAGCGCCTGCTCGACGCCGGGGTGGTGCAGGTGGTGGGCGTCACCGACCCGCTGGCCCTCGGCTATCCGGTGATGGCGGCACTCGGTGTCGGCGTCGAGCGCAACGTGCGCGACGTGGCCGATCGCATCGCGGCCATCGAGGGCGTCATCTACGTCGTGTTCACCAGCGGCTCGTTCGACCTGCTGGTGGAGGTGGTGTGCGAGGACTCGGCGCGCCTGCTGCACGTCATCCACGACGAGATCCGGTCGATCCCCGATGTGCGCAGCGTGGAGAGCTTCACGTACTTCGGCATTCACACACACCGCTTCGTGTGGGGGACGCGCTAGGGCCGAAGGTCTCACTTGCGCTCGATGTTCGGCATGCTTAACATCACGGACATGTCCGCTGCGTTCCTCATCACGCTCCGCGAAGGACTCGAGATCTCGATCGTCCTCGCCATCCTGCTCGGCTACCTCGTGAAGACGGGTCGCGCCGACCGCACCGGCGCCGTCTGGGCGGGTGCGGCCGTCGCCGCCGTGGTGTGCGTGGTGACCGGCATCCTGTTCAACACACTGGTGGGCGAGTTCGAGGGCAAGTCCGAGCAGGCCATCGAAGGCTTCCTGGCACTCGCCGCCGCCATCGTGCTCACCTGGATGATCCTGTGGATGCGCAAGAACGCCCGCTCGCTGAGCGGCGACCTGCGGTCGAAGGTCGACGGCGCCACCACCGCCGGCGCCGTCACGATGATCGCGTTCGTGGCCGTCGCCCGGGAAGGGTTCGAGACCGTGCTGTTCCTGCTCGGCGCCGAGACCGGCAGCTCGTCGGGCGCCGAGGTCGTGCTCGGCGGTCTCCTCGGCCTCGCCGTGTCCGCCGTCGTGGGCGTGCTCGTGTACCGCTTCGGCAAGAACATCGACCTCAAGGTGTTCTTCAAGATCACCGGCGTGCTGCTCATCTTCTTCGCCGCCGGCCTCGTCGGCAAGGCCGTGCACGAGCTGCGCGAGCTGGTGGGTCTCGAGGGCGGTTGGCTGTTCGAGCCGCTGTGGGTCATCACCTCCGGCCCGTTCGCCAGCGGCACGCTGTACGACTTCCTGAAGGGCCTCTTCGGATGGTCGAACGAGCCCGAACGCATTCGGGTGATCGCCTACTTCGCGTATCTCCTGCCGGTGCTGTACTTCTTCCTGAAGCCCGAGCGCCCCGCCGTCACGCAGGGTGCGGCCCCGACACCGGTCGCCGAACCGGTCGCCGGTGCCTGACGAGAAGGAATACCGAAAAAGGACTCATATCCCTTCGCAGGCCGCCAGCTCCGGCCGATAATGACGGTGTATGGCCGACCACATCGACTTCGAGGCACTGGCGGGCGCGATGCCCGACCCCGTGCTGGTGGTCGACACCGACGTGGTGCTGCACTACGTGAACCCCGCCGGGGCCGAGGTGTTCGGCTGGCGGCCGGAGGTGTGGCTCGGCCGCAGCATTCTCGACCTCATCCACCCCGACGACGTGGCCAACGTGCTGTCGTCCACCGGCACGATGCAGGCCAAGCGCATCGGCACCCCGGTCGAGGTGCGCGTGCGCCTCGCCGATGGCACCTGGAAGTGGGTGGAGATCGTCGGGTACAACGCGCTCGACATCGAAGGCCTGCACGGCTTGGTGGTGGTGGCGCGCGACGTCACTCGGCGACGGATGTGGGAGGTGGCGGGCAGCGACACGGTGCGGTTCCAGCAGGTGGTGCAGCACGCCTCGTCGGTCACGCTGCTGCTCGACCGTGACGGTGAGATCACCAGCGTCAACGCTGCGTTCACCCGTCTGCTCGGGCACGACGTGTCGCACGTGATCGGTCGCAAACTGGTGTCGTTCTGCACCACCGACGACGCGAACGACCTCGAGTTCTCCATCGAGAAGGCCGGCACCGAGGTGAAGCCGGTGAGCTGCGAGGCCTCGATGCGGCACGTCGACGCGGCGCGGCCGCCGTTGCCGATGCGGTTCGAGATCGTCAACCTGCTCGACGATCCGGTGGTGGAGGGCCTGGTGGTCACCGGGTACGACGTCAGCGACCTGCACCATGCCCGCCGCACGCTCGAACACCTCGCACGCCACGACGCCCTCACCGGGTTGGCCAACCGCTCCGTGCTGCTCGACGAGCTCGAGCGTGTCGTCGACGACCATCGCAACGCGGCCGTGGTGTTCATCGACCTCGATCGGTTCAAGCCCGTCAACGACCTGCTCGGACACGAGTCGGGCGACGAGCTGCTGCGCAAGGTGAGCGAACGACTCCTCGACAGCGTGCGTCCTGGCGATCTGGTCGCGCGCGTCGGCGGCGACGAGTTCGTCGTGGTCGCGTACGACCTCTGCGACCGGGTCCAAGGGCAGGCGCTGTGCGACCGCATCGACGCCACCCTCTCCATGCCCTACCTGCTCATCGAAGGTCCGGTGCGGGTGACGGCCAGCGTGGGCCTCGCGCTCGTCGACGACGATGCCACGGTCACCGGCCTGTTGGCCGACGCCGACCTCGCGATGTACGAGGCGAAGGCCGCCCGCCGCGGCGAGCCCGAGCGCAGCATCAGTCAGCGCCAGCGCAACGCCAACGAGCGGCGCCGGCTCGCCGACGACCTCGCCGCCGGTCTCGGCCGCGGCGAGGTGGTGGCCTTCCTGCAGCCCATCGTGTCGATGGAGCTCGGTGCCACCACAGGGCTCGAGGCACTGGTGCGCTGGCAGCACCCCGAGCGCGGGTTGCTCACACCGGCGGCGTTCCTCGACCTCGCCGAGGATGCCGGACTCGATCTGCTGCTCGGCGACGTGGTGCTCCGGTCGGCCTGCGCCGCGATACGCGATGTCGACCCGGCCGTCAGCCTGAGCATGAACCTGTCGGTCACGCAACTGGCCGACCGGGCGCTGTGCGACCGCATCAGCGGCATCCTGGCCGAGTACGACATCGATCCCGAGCGGCTGATGGTGGAGATCACCGAGCACGCCACGCTCACCCGGCGGGCCGGTGGCGGCAAGGTGTCGCCCGAGCACACGCTCGAGGAACTCCGCGCGCTGGGCGCATCGCTGTGCCTCGACGACTTCGGCACGGGCTACTCGTCGCTCACCCACATCCGCCGCTACCCGCTCACCGCCATCAAGATCGACCGGTCGTTCGTGGCGGGCGTCATCGATCACCCCGAGGACCGCGCCGTCATCGCCGCGATGGTGGGCATGGCCGGCGCACTCGAACTCGAGGTGGTGGGTGAGGGCGTGGAGACCGAGGAACAGCTCGCTGCGCTGCGCACGCTCGGCTGCGACAAGGTGCAGGGCTATCTCATCGCCCGGCCGCTGCCACCCGATCAGGTGGGCGACTGGATGCGCACCCGAGGCCGCAACTGGCGGGCGCCGAGTTCGAGTTCACGCATCGACTGACGCGCACTCGCGGCATCGTCCGCGCACGTCGAACACGTGGTGCGAGACGACGAAGCCCGTGCTGCCCAACAACGCACCGACCTCCTTGTCGATGAGCCGTTCGAGCGCTGGGCTGGGGTCGAAGTCGGTGACGATGCCGCATTCGGTGCAGACCAGGTGGTGGTGATGATGGTCGG
The DNA here is from genome assembly GCA_005778215.1 of Actinomycetota bacterium. Lineage (GTDB taxonomy): Bacteria > Actinomycetota > Acidimicrobiia > Acidimicrobiales > Ilumatobacteraceae > UBA668. The sequence continues at coordinate 9,828 of SXKB01000326.1, forward strand.
AGAAGGCCTCGGCGAGCTCGTGCCGGTCACCACCGGCGGCCCCCGCCACTCGCGCCACGATGCCGGCATCGACCAGCTCGGCGAGGATGCGGTACGCGGTGGACACGGGCACGGTGGAGGCGGCGGCCACCTCGTCGGTGGTGAGCGGACGATGCCCGTGCTCGAGCACGGCCAGCACGGCACGACGATGCGGCGTGAGCCGCATCTCACGCAACGCGAGCGCGGGCAGCACCGCGGCGGTCGTCACGGCGGAGAGCGTCGGTGCGGGCGTGTCGTCTCGGGCCACTCGACGAGCGTACCGCCCGTTCTCGTCGAACGAGAATCGTTCCCGGCATTTTGAGAATGGTTCTCATTAGCGATAGGTTGGCGCGATGCGATCGATCCTCCCCACCTCCATCGTGCTCGCACTTCCCCTCGCGCTCGTCGCCTGCGGCGACGACAGCAGCGGCGGTGGCGCCGGCGAACGACTCACCGTGGCGGCCGCGTTCTATCCGATCGAGTCGATCGTCCGCAGCGTGGGTGGTGACGCGATCGACGTGGTCACGCTGGTGCCGCCCGGCGAGGAGGCACACGAGTACGAGCCCACACCCCAGCAGCTCACCGAGCTCGGCGAGGCCGACGTGGTGGTGTACCTCGGCCAGGGCTTCCAGCCCAACGTGGAGAAGGCCCTGGAGTCACTGCCCGACGACGTGGTGCGCCTCGACCTGCTCGAAGGGCTGACGCTGCTGCCGATCACCGAGCAACTGCCCGGCACCGAGGGCGAAGCGGAAGGCGAAGCCCTCGAGACCGGCAACGACCCGCACGTGTGGCTCGACCCCAGCAACATGCAGGCCATGGCCGATGCGGTGGCCACCACATTGGCCGCGGCCGACCCGGCGGGCGCCGACGGCTACACCCAACGCCTCGGCGAGTACGACACGGCGCTCGGTGCGCTCGACGCCGAGTTCACGGCCGGCCTGGCCACGTGCGAGAGCGACGTACTGGTGACCTCGCATCGCGCATTCGGCTACCTGGCCGCAGCGTACGACCTCACCCAGATCGCGATCGCCGGCATCTCTCCGAGCGAGGAGCCGTCGGCCAAGTCCCTGGAGGCAGTCGCCACGTTCGCCAAGGACAACGGCGTCACCACCATCTTCTTCGAGGAGAACCTTCCCGACGACCTGGCCGCTACGGTGGCGGCCGAGATCGGCGCGGGCACCGACGTGCTCGACCCCATCGAGTCGCTCTCCACCGAGCAGCTCGACCAGGACGCCGACTACTCCTCCGTGATGCGCCAGAACCTCGCCGCCCTCTCCACCGGACTCCGCTGCTCGTGAGCCACACCGCACCCATCGACACCGCGCCGATCCTCACGGTGCACGACCTCGGCGTGCACTACGGCGATCGGCACGCACTGCACGACGTGTCGTTCTCGGTGGGCGCGGGTGAACTCATCGCCGTCATCGGCCC
>SXKB01000041.1 GCA_005778215.1 Actinomycetota bacterium
CCGAGGATGTTCAGCATGACCTCGGTGGTGCCGCCCTCGAGGGAGTCGGCTCGGCTGCGCAGGCACGCCTTCTGCGGGGTGGCGAACTCCATGGCGTGCTCGGGGCGCACCATCTCGTAGCTGCCGTACAGCAGGGCCTCCGCACCCATCAGGTTCATCAGGCACTCGTAGATGTCCTTGTTCAGGTTGGCGAAGGCCATCTTCGAGATCGAACCCTCGGGGCCGGGATCGCCCTTCTTGCGGTTCTGGTTCGCACGGATGTTGGTGAGGCGCAGCGTCTCGGCACGGATCCAGAGCTGCATCACCTCGTCGCGGGTGGCCGAGTCCTTCTTCCACTCCGGGGCGTCGGCCCACTCCTTCATCAGGTGGGCGATGGTGCCCGATCCCTTCGGCGGGATGGTGCCACCGATGGACTGACGCTCGTTCCTCAGCGTGGTGAGCGACACGCGCCAGCCGGCGCCGGGCTTGCCCAACATCTCCTTCTCGGCGATGCGGGTGTCGGTGAAGAACACCTCGTTGAACTCGGCCTCGCCGGTCATCTGGCGCAGCGGCAGCGTCTGGACGGTGGGATCGTGCATGTCGACGACGAATGCAGTGAGACCGGCGTGCTTCACGGCCTCGGTGTCGGTGCGCACCACCAGGAGACCCCAGCGCGACAGGTGCGCCAGGGTGGTCCACACCTTCTGGCCGTTGACGATCCACTCGTCGCCGTCCTTCACGCCCTTCGACGACAGGCCTGCGAAGTCGGAACCCGAACCGGGCTCGCTGAACAGCTGGCACCAGATCTCCTCACCGGTGAACAACGGACGCAGGTAACGCTGCTTCTGCTCCTCGCTGCCCCACACTGCGACCGTGGGACCGCACATGCCGTGACCGATGGGGTTGCGGTACACCGGGTTGGGTGCGCCTTCCTTGTAGATGCGCTCGTTGACGATCTTCTGCAGCTTCGGGTTGAGGTCGAGACCACCGTGGCCCTTCGGGAAGTTCACCCAGGCGAGGCCCTTGTCGAACTGGGCGCCGAGGAACGTGACCGCGTCGACCTCCTTCGGCGGGAACTCGGCGAGCAGCTCGTCGACGAGACGGTGCACCAGTGCTTCGTCGGCGGCGACGGCGGTGTCGATGGTGGTCATGCGTGCTCCCGGGGGTGACGGGCGGCCGGAGCCGCTCGTGGCGTGGACGTGGCGAATGTAACCAAGGGTGGCGCCGCGTACCGAACCGTGGTCAACGTCGCTGCAGTGCGTTGCCGAACCCTTCGGCCAGCAGGTCGCCGGCCGCTGGGTCGATGTCGAGCGCAACCTGCAGGAACGCCCAGGCCACTGCGACCTGCTCGGTCATCACGGTGCGCCACGGGCGAGTGCCGGGACCGGTGGATCCGGCAGCGGTGAACGCGAGATAGTCGCGCACCATCTGCGGCAGCCCCTCGACGTGGTCGGCCAGTTCGGCATAGAGCGCGATGTCACTGATGGCCTGATGACCACAACCGGCCAGGTCGAGTCGCCAGGCCGGCGACGAGGGCAGCAACGCCCAGGCTCGGTCGGCGTCGATGTGGGCCGGCGTGGTGGTGTCGAGTTCGGACACCACCAGCAGCGAGGGCACCTCCACGCGTTGCAGCAGGCGGTCGCTCATGGTGCGCATGAACGGCTGGAAGCCGATCACGGCGCGCACGCGGTCGTGCGGGTCGACACCTCGGCTGCCCGCCGCAGTGGCGAACGCCGTGTACGCGCCGTAGGAGTGACCGGCGATCGCGATGCGGTCGTGGTCGAGTACTTCGGTGATGCCGAGCGGCACTTCGGGATGGCCGTGCAGCAGCGCGTCGATCACCAGGTGCGCGTCGGCCACCCGGTTCACCTCGTTGGTGCGATCATCGGTCTGCTGTGCCGTGAGCCAGTCGACCAGGACGTCGCCGGGGTGGTCGGGCGAGACCACCACCAGGCCATGCGCGGCCAGCGCTTCGCAGACCATGGAGTACGAGATGCGCATCCCGGTGCGGCCGTGCGAGAACAGCACCAACGGGAACTTGCCGGGCTGGACGGCAGGGTGATGCTGCGCCCAGGCTGCCTCGAAGGCGACCCCGGGGAACACCTCGTACACGGAACGGGGCGAGTCGGAGTCGGCAGCGGGGTACCACATGTCGACGTCGAGTCGACGGCCGTCTCGCGCCGGGTCGGCGAGCGTGATGGTGCGGCGGCCCACTGGATGTCGCGGCGTGCCGACGGGCGCTCCAGCCGACAGGTTCACGATTCGTCCTCCAGGCGCGCCAGCAGTTCGTCCCGCACCGATGTGCCGGGCTCTCGCGCCTTGTCGCCCGCGATGCGCCAGCCGAGCCGGCTGGAGTACAGCAGCGGCGGCTCCTTCAGCCGTCCCGGTTCCACGGCGACGACTCGCGCGAAGAACAGCCGATGATCGGGCATGTCCTTGGTGTCGAACACCTCACAGCGCAACCAGGCGATGGCGTCGCGCACCACGGGCAGTTCCGTGCCGGGGAACACGTCGAGGAACTCCTCCACCGAGTACTTGAACTTGTGACCGGGGTACGAGAAGTACTGCCCAGCCGCGACCTGGTCGCCGGCCAGCACGCTCACGGCGAACTCCCCCGACGCCTCGATGAGCGGGAACGTGTCGTGCTTGGGCGACACGCTGGCCATCACGATCGGTTCCTCGAAGCTGACCTGCATCACCCAGTGGCTGCAGTAGGCCCGACGCACGCCGCCGTGGTGGGCACCCACCACCTGCACGCCGTGCATCATCTGGCCGAGCGAACGCTTGAGCGTGGGATCGATCATCAGTTCCAGTGTCGCAGCCAACGTGCGTACTCTGCGTGCTCGTGCGCCAACTCGGGGAAGGCGCCGCGCAGACGGGCGAGGGTGCGCAGCGGCACCGGGTCGTCCATCGCCACGAACGTCGCCTTCAGGTTGTTGAGCATGCGCAGAGCGATGCCGCGCGAGGTGACCGAGCCGAGCAGCCGCCGGTCGAGCGGCTCGCGGATGCCGGTCATGCGTTGCCATGCCGGTTCGAGTTCCTCGACAGAGTAGATGCGGCCGAGGTGGAACGGGTCGGCGAACCGCTCGCCGCACCCCACCATGAAGTGACCGGGCAGTCCCACGCCGTGCACCGGCACGCCCAGTCGCCGGCCGAGTTCGATGGCGACCACGCTCAGCGTGATGGGGATGCCGAGTCCACGGTGCAGCACGGCGTGCAGATAGGAGTTGCGCGGGTCGCCGTAGTCGGCCGTGTTGCCGGTGAGGTGGTGATGGAACTGCCCGAGGATGCCTTCGAACGTGGGTTCGCACTCTGCGGCGAGGTGATCGAGCGTGGCGACCACTTCGTCGACGTCGGCATCGCGCTCGAACGACGCGCCGATGAGCGCGGTGAGCACGTCGAGATGGATGTCGGGCGTCGGGTTGCGCACGGCCTCGACGAACCGGTCCGTCGGATCCATGCCGGCACGGTATCGGCGACTACGTTCCACTCCCATGTATCCCGGCGCGTTCCTCGACACCCATCCCGACAAGCCCGCCATCATCATGGGCGGCAGCGGCTTCACGCAGACCTACGCCGAGCTCGATGCGGCAGCCAACCGGGTGAGCCATCTGCTCCGCGCCGCTGGCGTGCAGCCGGGCGATCACGTGGCACTGTGCATGGAGAACCACGACCGGTACATGGAGGTGCTCTGGGGCTGCCACTACGCCGGTGCCGTCTACACGGCGTGTTCCAGCCGTCTCACGAGCGGTGAGCTCGAGTACATCCTGAACGACTGCCAGGCGAAGGTGTTCATCACCTCGAAGTACAAGGCCGATCAGGCCGCCGAGATCGTGGCCGGCACCCCGAACGTGGGCCTGCGGTTGATGCTCGACGGCACCATCCCCGGTTACGAGAGCTACGAGGCCGCGGTGTCGGCCCACCCGGGCACGCCGCTGGCCGAGGAGCGCATCGCCGGCTTCGACATGCTGTACTCCAGTGGCACCACCGGCCAGCCGAAGGGTGTGGCCCGCGAGTTCGTGGCCAACCCGCTCGAGGGCACGGCGAACGGCGTGTCGGGCCTGCTGCAGCTGCTGTTCGGTGGCACCGGTGACAGCGTGTACCTGTCGCCCGCGCCCTTCTACCACGCTGCTCCGCTGCGCTTCTGCATGGCGAACCACCAGGTCGGCGCCACCGTGGTGGCCATGGAGCACTTCGACCCCGAGCAGTACCTGGCGCTGGTCGAGCGCCACCACGTCACCCACAGCCAGGTCGTGCCGACCATGTTCATCCGCATGCTGAAGCTCGACGAGGCGGTGCGCACCAAGTACGACGTGTCGAGCCTGCAGTGCGTCATCCACGCCGCAGCGCCGTGTCCGAAGCAGGCCAAGAAGCAGATGATCGAGTGGTTCGGCCGCATCATCCACGAGTACTACGCCGGTACCGAGGGCAACGGCTTCGTGTACTGCAACAGCGACATGTGGCTGGCGCACGAGGGCACCGTGGGCACGCCCATCAACTGCACGGTGCACATCTGCGGCGACGACGGCGAGGAACTGCCCCGCGGCGAGTCGGGCACCATCTACTTCGAGGGTGGTGCCAGCTTCGAGTACCACAACGACCCGGAGAAGACGAAGGGCTCGCGTCACCCCAGCCAGCCGTGGAGCACCCTCGGCGACGTGGGATACCTCGATGACGACAACTTCCTGTACCTCAC
>SXKB01000327.1 GCA_005778215.1 Actinomycetota bacterium
GCCTCGCCGGGCCCGTTCACCACGCAGCCCATCACCGCCACCTGCAGCGGCAGCTTGCGATCACCGAACGCCTTCATGGCCCGGTTCGCCACGTCGATGACGTCGACCTCGGCGCGACCACACGACGGGCACGCGATGAGATCGACGTTCTTGCGCTCGCGCAGACCCAGTGCCTCCAGCAGCTGGCGACCAGCACGGGCCTCCTCCACCGGATCGGCGGTGAGGCTGTAGCGGATGGTGTCGCCGATGCCCTCCAGCAGCAGCGTCGCGATGCCGGCCGTGGCCTTCACCAGACCTGCCGGGGGCGGCCCCGCCTCGGTGACGCCGAGGTGCAGCGGGGCATCGGTGGCCTCGCTGAGCTGGCGGTATGCCTCCACCATCAGCGGCACGTTGCTGGCCTTCACGCTGATCTTGTAGTCGTGGAAGTCGACCTCTTGGAAGTACGCGATCTCGTGCATCGCGCTCTCCACCATCGCCTCGGCCGTGAGGCCGCCGTACTTGTCGTACAGCGCCGGGTCGAGCGAGCCACCGTTCACGCCGATGCGGATGGGCAGGCCACGATCCTTGGCCTCCGATGCGACGGCCTTGATGTGTTCGGGACGGCGGATGTTGCCCGGGTTGAGGCGCAGGCCGTGCACGCCGGCCTCCATCGCTGCGAGCGCCATCTTGTACTGATGATGGATGTCGGCGATCACCGGGATGGGCGAACGCGGCACGATCTGCGCCAGGCCCTCGGCGGCCTCCGCCTCGTTGCACGTGCATCGCACGATGTCGCAGCCGGCCGCGGCGAGCGCGTAGATCTGCTGCAGCGTGCCCTCCACGTCGGCGGTCTTGGTGATGGTCATCGACTGCACGGTGATGGGGGCTCCCCCACCCACCGGCACCTTGCCGACGTGGATCTGGCGTGTCTGGCGTCGCTCGAAGCTCACGGGGCCAAGTTACTTGGCGAAGTCGAGGTACAGGCCCGTCATGAACATGAACCCGATGAGCATCAGGCACGCCGCCGCCACCGGCATCAGCTTGCTGACGTCGGCGAAGTAGCGCTTGCGCGAGCGCCCTTCACGGATGCGTTCGTAGGTGGCGATGGCCGCATGGCCACCGTCGAGCGGCAACAGCGGGAACATGTTGAACACGCCCACCGACACGTTCACGGCAGCCAGCAGCGCCAGCATGCCTGCCCAACCGTCGCGCTCGCCCACGTCGCGGGAGATCTCGGTGGCGCCGACGATGGTGCCCGGTCGCGACGTGATGTCGTCGTTGGTGCCGGTGAGGTGGCCGAACACGTTCACCGGGTTGAGCACCTTGGCCACACCCACCACGGCCTGCCCGACACCGGTGGCCAGGTCGCGAGGACCCTCCACCAGCGCTTCGCCCCAACTCTGTTCCACCCGTTCGGTGCTGGTGCTGGTGACCCCCAGGAACCCCTTGGTCTCGGTGGTGTTGGGCGACTGCTCCAACGTGGCGGGCAGGGTGAGCACCCCACCGTTGCGTTCCACCTCGAGGGTGACCGTGGCACCCGGTGCAGTGGCGCCGAGGGTGGTGCGGAACTCGTCGGCGTCGTTCATCGGCTCGCCGTCGATGGTGAGCACGATGTCGCCCTCCTGCAGGCCGGCGTCGGCGGCCGGCGTGCCTGCGGAGACGCCCTGGATGGTGACCCGGCCCGCCTCCTCGACACGGCCCCAGAACCCGTACACCGCAGTGATGAGCACGAACGCGATGATGAGGTGCATCACCGAGCCGGCCGTGATGACCCACATGCGGCGCGGGTACGTGGCCTGCCGGTAGGTACGCGCTTCGTCCTCGGGCGCCACCTCGTCGACGTTGCTCATGCCGATGATCTTCACGAAGCCGCCGAGGGGGATGGCGCGCACGCCGTACTCGGTCTCGCCGCGCTGGAAACTCCAGATGCGCGGCCCGAAGCCGAGGAAGAACTGCGTGGCCTTCATCCCGCTCTTGCGGGCGGTCCAGAAGTGGCCGAACTCGTGGAGGACGATGGAGATCGCGAGACCCACCACGAAGACCACCCACCACGGGCTCTTCCACCACAGGAACACGAACAGACCCACCCAGGCGAGCGTGCCGAGGATGGTGTCGCTGCGGCTGGCGCGCTCGGGTGCCTCGTGCTGTGTGCCACCCGAGACCACCTCGTTGGCGAGCCGGGAGAACTTCGTGTCGTCACTCATGCAGGCAGGACCTCCTTGGCCACCTCGCGCGCACGCGCGTCGGCAGCGATGATGTCGTCGACGGTGGTATCGGCACCGGGTTCGTAGCGCTGCAGCGCCGCGTCGCACACCTCGGCGATCTGTGACCACCGCAGGCGGCCCTGCAGAAACGCGTCCACTGCCACCTCGTTCGCGGCGCTCAGCCACGCCGGTGCGGTGCTGCCGATGCGCCCGGCCTCGTAGGCCAGCGGCAGGCAACGGAACGTGGTCGTGTCGGGTGCCTCGAAGTCGAGGCGGCCGAGCGTGCCCCAGTCGATGCGCCCGAACGGCGTCCCGATGCGCGCCGGGTACGCGAGTGCGTAACCGATGGGAAGGCGCATGTCGGGCATCGACAGTTGGGCGATCGTGCTGCCGTCGGTGAACTCGGCCATGGAGTGCACGACGCTCTGCGGGTGCACCACCACCTCGATCCGGTCGTACGGGGTGCCGAACAGTTCGTGGGCCTCGATGACCTCGAGCCCCTTGTTCATCAGGGTGCTGGAGTCGATGGTGATCTTTGGCCCCATCTTCCACGTCGGGTGCGCGAGGGCCTCGTCGACACCCACCGCAGCCAGCTGCTCGGCCGTGCGCCCGCGGAACGGGCCGCCGCTGGCGGTGAGCACGATGCGGGCCACTTCGCGGTCGGGGAACGCCGACGAACGCAGGCTCTGGTGCACCGCGCAGTGCTCGCTGTCGACCGGCACCAGCTCGGCGCCCGGCGTGGCGCGCAACGGCTGCACCACGGGGCCTGCCGCGATGAGGCTCTCCTTGTTGGCCAGCGCGAGCCGCTTGCCCAGCCGCAGGGTGCGCACGGTGACCTCGAGGCCGGCGAAGCCGACGACGGCGTTCACCACCACATCGGCAGGGTCGACCAGATCGGCGAAGTCGGCCACCACCTCGGCGAACGGCAACGCCGCGGCGACCTCGGCGCGGCGGGAAGCATCGGCCACCGCCACCACCTTCGGCCGGAACTCGAGGGCCTGCTGCACCAGGACGTCGACCGACGAGCCCACGCCGAGCGCCACCACCTCGTACCGGCCGGCCTCTGCCCGCACGACGTCGAGGGTCTGGGTTCCGATGGAGCCCGACGACCCCGCGATGGCCACACGCACAGCACTCATGACGACCTGCAGTCTCGCAGGCCGCCCAGGGCAATGCACCGCGGTGGCTGAAGCCCGGCTTCAGCCACCGGCGTCGGTCCTACTTGGTGAGCCAGGGCTGCAGCGAGACGGTGAGGTAGTACACGGCCGGCAGCGTGAACAGGAAGCCGTCGAACCGGTCGAGAATGCCGCCGTGCCCCTTCACGATGGACCCGAAGTCCTTCACGTCGAGGTTGCGCTTGAACATGCTCTCGGTGAGGTCGCCGATGGGGGCCGCCACGGCCACGACCAGGCCCAGCAGCAGCAGGTCGCCGGTGCTGTTCCAGGTGGTGGAGCGGTCGGTGAGGCCCACGAGCAGCATCGCGCCGAGGGTGAGCAGCGTGCCGCCCACGAATCCTTCGACGCTCTTGTTCGGGCTGATCCATGCTCGCAGCGGAGTGCGTCCGACGGCGCTGCCCACGAACAGGGCACCGACGTCGTTGGCCACCACACCGATGGCCAGCAGGCACAGCGTGTCGGTGCCGATGTGGGAGCTGACCGTGCCGCC
>SXKB01000328.1 GCA_005778215.1 Actinomycetota bacterium
ATGCGGATGGGGTTCTCGGCGTCGTAGTGCGCGGCGAACGTGAACACGGCGATGCTCACGCCGAACGTGGCCACGACGGGCAGCACCACCTGGAACTGCGGCAGGTCCACCACGCGCAACGCCCCCACCACGAGACCGAGCGCGAACGCGAGACCGACACCGGCCGGGGTGGGCTGCAGGAGGAGCGAGAAGCCGGTGGACAGCACGCCCATGCCGAACACCCGCACGAGCTTCGGCATCGGTGGCCGCGCTCGCCGGATGTCCCGGAGTCGACGCAGGCCATCGTCGGCGGTGACCCTGCCGCGTACGGCGTCCTTCGTCAGGTCGTCGAGCAGCGTGATCTGGTCGAGCCGCATACCGTTGCGGCGGAACGAGGTCATCCGGTTGCGGTTGCCGGTGGCGCCGCGGGCCTGCAGCAACACGACGGTGGGCAGCACCACGACCGACGAGTCGTCGATGCCGAGTTCGACCGCTGCGAGCACCAGGGTCTGGTGCACCTCGTCGACCGCGGTGCCGGCCTGGATGAGCGCCGCGCCGAGTTGGACCAGGAAGTCCATGGCTTGCGCCTGCTGCCGGCTCGGGTCGGTCGGCTCGTCGGTCGTTCGGGTGTCGTCCATGTCGGCGTTCGGATCAGTAGGCGAGGTAGTAGGTGAGCAGGTCGCTGCGCATCGGAGGGAACAGCACTTCCATCAGATCGCGGATGCGGTTGAGGCGCACATCGCCGTGGCGCGCCTCCAGACCGGCGGCGCCGAAGGGCCCCAGCAGCAACGGCGCCAACTGGTCGGGGGGTACGCCGGCGCCACCCTTCACGCCCGGTGTCTGCTCCGGCCCGCCTGCTTCGACCGACGACATGCCATCGCTGTCGATGGTGAACCGCACATGGCTGCGCCACGACGACAGCAGCACCTCGTGACGGCCGCCGAGGCCCGCCTCGCGGAAGCGCTGCACCAGCACGGGGCGGAGGTGCTCGAGCAGCGGCGCCACGGCGTCGACGCGCGAGTAGAACCACTCGCGAGTGCGGTCGGGCATCGGCGTCGGGGTGGCGATGTCGTCCAGGATGCCGTCGAGCGCGGTGCTGGGGCGTTCGATGACCGTCGCCTCGCCCTGTGCGGCCGCCGTGGCGAGGATGGCCCGGATGCCTGCCGCGTCCCCGGCGATCTCGCCCACCACCGTGTCCTCTTCAGGTGGTGTGCTGCGCGCGGTGGCGATGATGCGACCGTCGCGTTCGGCCACCAGTTGCACCGACCCGGCGCGTCGCACCACCCACCGCCAACAACCGGGGGAGTGCGGCATGCGCACGTCGGCGCCGGCCTGTGCGATGTCCTGCAGGGCGGCCATCGCCGGGATGTCGGCCTCGGTGGCGGGTCGTACGGCGATCGTGGCCTCGGCCACCGGGATGGTGTGCAGTTCGCGCGTGAGCGGGATGGGCATCGTGTACGAGTACCCGAACTGTCGATAGAAGAACGGGATGCCGATCATCACCTGCAGCAGATCGCCGCGCGCCGTCGACCGACGATGGGCTTCGTCCATGAGCGCACGAACCAGACCGCGACGTTCGTAGGCCTGATCGGTGGCCACCATCTCCACCTGGCCGGCCGGTGTGGGCACACCACCGATCACCACGGTCTCGCGCAGCAGCGTCGCGGTGCTCACGATGCGATCGCCGTCGGCCACCACCATGACCGAGTCGAGACCTTCGTGCGGGTCACGCGCGACGAGCAGCAGGTCCTCGGCATCGGCCGGGTCACCGCGTTCGGCGAGCAACGCGCAGACCTGCTCGAGGTCGCGTTCCTCTGCAGTCCGCAGCGTCAGACCTCCGGTCAACTCCATGCCCCGACCCTAGGTCGGCTCGAGCGCCTTGCTCTCGTCATCCCTCACCGGACGATTTCCCGGTAGGGGCATGACACGAATGGTGGGCTGGGTGAAAACTGGAGGGGGTGGCGCGGCTTAGTGTTCGCCCATGACCGACCCGAACCACACCGGCATCACCACGCATCTCGGCATCCGATTCGCCACGGCCGAGCGTTTCGAGGCACCCGTCCTGGTGCCGTACGACCCCGCCGCCACACTGGGCGAGGCGGGCCCGATGGCGCCGCAGGTGCCCGGGATGATGGAGCAGATGCTCGGTGTCGATGCGTCGCACATGAGTGAGGACTGCCTGTTCCTCAACGTGTTCGCCCCGGCCGACGCGACGCCCGAGTCGAAGTTGCCGGTGCTGTTCTGGATCCACGGCGGCGCGTTCCTCAACGGCGCCGGGTCAGTGGCGTGGTACGAGGGCAGCCGCCTCGCCGCCCGCGGTCACGTCGTGGTCACCATCAACTACCGCCTGGGTGCACTCGGTTTCCTCGGCGCCGGCAACTGGGGCACGCTCGATCAGATCTGCGCGCTGCAGTGGGTGCGCGACCACATAGGCGGGTTCGGCGGTGACGCCGGCAACGTCACCATCTTCGGCGAGTCGGCCGGTGGCTCTGCCGTCGTGAGTCTGATGGCGGCGCCGGATGCCGCTGGGCTGTTCCATCGCGCCTGGGCAATGAGCCCGTCGATCCGTCAACTGCGCACG
>SXKB01000329.1 GCA_005778215.1 Actinomycetota bacterium
CGCAGTGATCAGTTTCATCTCGTGGTCTCCTCGTAGCTCGTCGTGGTTCAGTGGAGGCTGCCGCCGTGGTAGGCGGTCTCTCCGTGGAGGGCGAGGTCGAGACCGGTGGCCTCGGCCTCGGCGTCGACGCGGATGCCGATCGTGCGCTTCAACACCTGCATGATCGCGTACGTCATGGCGAACGACCACACGATGGCCGCGCCGTTCGCCAGCGCCTGCTCACCGAGCAGCTTCGCGCTGCCGCCGTGGAAGATGCCGGCCATGAAGTCGAGGCCGAAGAACTCGGGATCGGCGAAGAAGCCGATGAGCAGCGAGCCGACGAGGCCGCCCATGAAGTGCACACCGACCACGTCGAGCGAGTCGTCGAACCCGAACTTCGTCTTCAGGCGGACGGCGTAGCAGCACGCCACGCCGGCGATGAGACCGATGAAGATGGGGCTGGCACCGGCCACGAAGCCATCGGCCGGGGTGATGGCCACCATGCCGGCCACGATGCCCGACGCCGCACCGAGGTTGGTGGGATGGCCGTCGCGCTTCCACTCGACGAGCACCCAGGCCAGGCCACCGGCGGCGGCAGCGAGGAACGTGTTCATGAACGCCTGCACGGCCTGGCCGTTGGCGGCGAGGGCGGAGCCAGCGTTGAAGCCGAACCATCCGAACCACAGGATGCCGGTGCCGATCATCACCAACGGCATGCTGTGCGGCGGGTGGCCTTCCTGCGGCCAGCCCTTGCGCTTGCCCAGCACGAGCACCGCGGCGAGGGCGGCGATACCGGCGTTCACGTGGATGGCGGTGCCACCGGCGAAGTCGAGCGAGCCGCGCTGGCCGAGCCAGCCGCCGAACACCCACTTGAAGATCGGCACGTAGACCAGCAGCGACCACACGGGCACGAAGATGGCCCACGCCGAGAACTTCATCCGGTCGGCCACGGCGCCGCTGATGAGCGCCGGCGTGATGGCGGCGAACATGCCGAGATAGGCGATGATCGCCAACTGCCCGCCGTTGTCCTCCCCGATGCCGATGTCCTTCAGCATCAGAGCGTCGAGGTTGCCGAGGAAGTCGTTCTCGAACGGCACCTGGGACAGCGAGTACCCGATCACCACCCAGACGATGGGGATGATGAGCACGCAGTAGAAGTTCATCATCAGCATGTTCAGCACGTTGCGCGTGCGGTCCATGCCGCCGTAGAAGAAGGCGAGTCCGGGCGTCATGAACAGCACGAGTGCAGCCGACACCAGGATCCAAGCGACGTTGCCGCTCTCCATGGAGGTCCTCCGAAGAGTTGAGTTGTAGGGGCGGGCGCAGATTCGGCGATGGATGTTTCCGGTTTGTTTCCTGAGTTCGTCAGGTCGGTGAACACCGTGTCCACATGTCTCGGGTGGTCGACCCGGGTGCGGATCGTTCTAAGGTTCGCTCCATGACCGACACCTTGGAGACTCCCGCCCAGGCAGGCCGCTGGACCGCGCAGTGGAAGGAGTTGTACGCCGAGGTCATCACCACCGGCCTCTGCACCGGATGCGCCGGCTGCGTGGTCACCTGTCCGCACGACGTCATCGGCTACGAGCACGAGGAGGGCAAGTACAAGCCCTTCCACCTCGAGGAGGAACTCGGCCTCGAGAACTGCGTGCACGGGTTCGGTGAGGGCGGCGGCTGCACCACGTGCACCCGTGCGTGTCCGCGCTTCCGGGCCTGGGAACCGGCTGCCGACATGCACCTCTTCGGTCAGGTGCGCGAGCCCGACCAGATGAGCGGCATCTGGCGCCAACTGTTGCTCACCCGCGCCGCCGACGACACGCAGCACCAGAAGGGCCAGGACGGCGGCTTCGTCACCGCGATGCTGAGCTGGCTGATGGACCACGACTACATCGACGCCGCGATGGTGAGCGGTGTGGAACCCGACGACGCCTGGAAGGCGAAGCCGGTACTGGCCCACAACAAGGAGGAGGTGCTGGCCACGGCCGGCAGCCGCTACACCTACTGCGCCAACCCGCTCGCGCTGCGCCAGGCGAAGGAGGAAGGCATCGATCGCCTCGCACTGGTGGGCATGGGCTGCCAGACCTCGTCGCCGCCGACGATGTGGGACCGCAAGGCCGGCAAGGTGAGCAAGCCGTTCCTGTTCAACATCGGTCTGCTGTGCAGCAAGACGTTCGACGACGCGATCTTCCCCGAGCTCTTCGAGGCCAAATACGGCTTGAAGAAGCAGGACATGGTGAAGATGAACATCAAGGGCGTCTTCCAGATCTGGATGAAGGACGGCTCGTACCACGAGATCGATCTGAAGGAGTGCCACCAGTGGACGCGCGAGGGCTGCAAGCACTGCCCCGACTTCGCGGCCGAGCACGCCGACATCTCCACGGGCGGCATCGGCAAGGACAACGACTGGACCCTCACCATCGTGCGCACCGAGCTCGGTGAAGAGGTGATCGAGCGGATGATCAAGGACGGCACCATCATCGCCCGCCCCGCGCAGGAGGACGAGGTGGCCATGAAGTTGCTGCGCACGCTCAGCATCGTGAGCCGCCGCCGCTGGCCCGAGTGGGCCGACAAGAGCGTCAGCGTGGGCGTGCCGCCGCCGAAGAAGAAGGCCCCGGCGCCCGCCGCGGAGGCGCCTGCGGCCGACGCACCGACGCCTGCCGCCGACGCCTGAGCGTCAGCTCGTCGAGGGTGCCAGTTCCTCGGCGCACGCCGCGCCGATGGCACGGAACTCCGCCGACTCGGCGTCGGTGAGCTCCTCGCGCTCGAAGAACTCCTGCAGGTCCTGATCGGTGCGCAGTTCGAAGAACCGGTCGGCGATGCACTCGGCCACCGCCGGATCGAGACCGCCCTCGTCGATCATCTGCCGCACGAACTCCTCTTGCGCCGACCCACGTGACGACTCGCTGCATCCCGCGAACGACACCACTGCGGTGACAGCGAGGAGCACGACGAGCAGACGGCGCATGGACATCGACGCTAGCGATGCACGGTGCGCGAGACTCGTCGCGCCATGAACGAACCGGTCCACCACGACGCGCAGCTCGACTTCTCGAACGACATGAGCTACGGCGACTACCTGCAGCTCGACCAGGTGCTCAGCGCCCAGCGTCCGCTGAGCCCCGACCACAACGAGCTGCTGTTCATCGTGCAGCACCAGACCAGCGAGTTGTGGATGAAGCTGATGCTGCACGAGTTGCAGGGCGCCATCGGCAACGTGGCCGGCGACCGGCTGCCGCCTGCGTTCAAGATGCTCAGCCGGGTGAGCCGCATCATGGAGCAGCTGGTGCACGCCTGGGACGTGCTGGCCACGATGACGCCGCCGGAGTACACGGCCATCCGCCCGTACCTCGGCCGCAGCAGCGGCTTCCAGAGTTGGCAGTACCGGTGCATCGAGTTCGCCTGCGGCAACAAGAACGCCGCGATGCTGGAGCCGCATCGCCACGCACCCGAGCGCCTCGCCGAGGTGCAGCACGCGTACGAGTCGCCCAGCCTGTACGACGAGACGCTGCGGCTGATGCACCGCAACGGCATCGCAGTGCCGACGCACGTGCTGCAGCGCGACGTCACCCAACCGTACCGCGCCGACGCCGGGGTGGAGGCTGCGTGGCTCACCGTGTACCGCGACCCCGAGGCGAACTGGGACCTGTACCAACTGGGCGAGGAACTGGTCGACCTCGAGGACGCCTTCCGGCTGTGGCGCTTCCGCCACCTCACCACGGTGGAGCGGGTCATCGGCTTCAAACGCGGCACGGGTGGCACGGCCGGGGTCGACTACCTGCGCGCGATGCTCGACACCGAGTTGTTCCCCGAGTTGTGGAGCATCCGCACCCAGCTCTGAGCCGAGTCAGTGTCTGTTTCGAGGGTTTCGTGCCCACCAGGGGTGCAGGAAACCCTCGAGACGCGGGGTCACACCATCCAGGCGGCACGGTCGATGGGGCGGTGCAACCCTTCGCGTGCGAACGAGAAGATCGACAGCTCGTCGTCGAGCGCCTCACCACAGGCGAGGCCGGCCATCGTGCGACCGAACCACGACGCGAACTTGAAGCCGTGCGCGGCACCCAACGCCACCGAGATCTGCGGATGGTCGGGCAGCCGGTCGAGCAGGAAGTCGCGGTCGGAGGTGAGCGTGTAGAGACAGGTGGTGGTCCGCGGCGCGCCGAAGCCCGGGCCCACCAGCCCCTCGAGGAACGTGCGCAGGCGTTCCTCCATCGGCACGTCGGGGTCGAAGGTGCGCGTGTCGGGGTCGACCTCACTGCCGCCGCAGTCCTCCGACGCCTTCACGCCCGACAGGTCGCCGAACATCGGGAACCCGTAGAAGCTGGGGTCGTCCATCCAGATCCACACCGGGAACCGCCCGACGGCGAACCGATCGAGGTCGGCGTGCGGGAAGTAGCTCACCTGTTCGCGGGTGACGGCCATCGGGATGTGGATGCCCAGCGAGCCGAGCAGCTTGTTCGTCCACGCATCGGCGGTGACCACCACGTGGCCGACGCGGGTGACGCCGTCGTCGGTGACGATGTCGACCTCGCCGTCGACGGGACGGATCTCGCGCACGGGTGAGTGCTCGCGCAGTTCGGCACCGTGTGCCCGGGCCATGCGCTGCAGCACGGCGGTGCCGGGGCCGGCGGGCACGATGCCCGTCTCGGCCGAGTGCACGGCCATCACGTCGGCGTTCACCAGCGTGCCGTCGGCGAACACGGGCCAGCGGCGGCGCACCTCGTTGCCGTCGATCCAGTCGAACGGCACGTCGTTCGCGGCAAGGCTCGACGTGTACGACTCGGGGTCGATGGCGCCGCCGGGCGGGAACAGGTCGATGCCGCCGGTGGTGGTGATGATCTGCTGACCGGCGTCTGCCTCGACCGCCTGCCAGGCGTCGTAGGCGCCGGCGGTGAGCCGCACGTACTCGGGCGTGTGATAGCTGCGGCGGATGATGCGCGAGTGATCGTGCGACGCGCCGCGCACGTGGCCGAGCTCGAACTGCTCGAAGCCCACCACCGACACGCCGCGGCGGGCGAGCCAGTACGCCGTTGCCGAACCGAGACCACCCAAACCGACGACCGCGACGTCTGCCATGGCCCAACGCTACTCTGAACCGCCATGCAGGTTTCCGAGCAGCTGTTGTTCATCACCGCGACCGACGGCACCCGCCTCGCGGCGACGCTGTACCTCCCCGAAGGTGACGGGCCGTTCGCCACGCTGCTGGAGGCGCTCCCCTATCGCAAGGACGATGTCACCGCGTCGTACGTCGACAGCTACCTGCGGTTCGCCGAGGAGGGCGGGTTCGCGGTGTTGCGGCTCGACCTGCGTGGCACCGGCAACTCGGGTGGCGTGGCCGAGGACGAGTACCCCGACATCGAACGCGACGACCTGCGCGTGGTCATCCAGTGGGCCGCTGCACAGCCGTGGAGCAACGGCAAGGTGGGCATGTTCGGCACCAGCTACAGCGGGTTCAACTCGCTGCACATGGCCATGGAGGGCGTGCCCGAGTTAGGTGCAGTGTGTGCGATGTACGCCACCGACGACCGCTACACCGACGACGTGCACTACCAGGGTGGTGTGCTGCGGGCCATCGACCTCATCGACTACCCGCTGTACATGATCGCGATGAACGCGCTGCCGCCGACCCCCTCGGTGTGGGCGCAGGGCAACGACACCGACTGGGTCGACGAGTGGCGCCGGCGCATCGACCAGCACGAACCCTGGCTGCTCGACTGGCTGCGGCACCCACTGCCCGACGAGTACTGGCGTCGCGGTTCGGTGCGACTCGACCCCACTTACCGGGGGTACCGCCGGGTCACCTGCCCGGTGATGCTCATAGCCGGATGGGCCGACGGGTATCGCAACAACACGTTCCGCACCATCGAGCAGATGCCCGGCTACCGCCTCATCGCCGGACCGTGGAGCCACAAGGACCCATCGTGCGCCCTGCCGGGGCCGAACATCGACAGCGACGTCGAGATCATGAAGTTCTTCCACCAGCACTTGCGTGGAGGCCCGCGTTCGGCGCAGCGCCGTGCGCAGATCTTCGTGCGCCGCCCCACACCGCCCGCACCCGATCTCGAGTACCACGACGGTCACTGGGTGGAGGCCGACGTGTGGCCGCCGCTGCAGGTGAAGGAGACCCCGCGCCGCGCCCGTGCCGACAACGACGAGGTCGACGAGACCGACGTGCAGGGCGACGTGGGCATCATGGCGTGGAACTCGTGCGCCGGTGGCCTGCCGTGGGGACAGCCACTCGACCAGCGGCCCGACAACGCCAAGAGCATCACCTACGACTGGCTGCACGTGGAGGAGATCCAGATCTTCGGCAACAGCGAACTCACCATGCAGGTGCGTTCGTCGGCCCCGTGCGGGCAGGTGTCGGTGAAGCTGTGCGACGTGGCGCCCGACGGCACCAGCACCCTCATCACCCGCGGCATGCTCGACCTGCGGCACCGTGGCGTGTGGCCGAGTGACCCGTTCGGCGAACCGGGTGCCGAACTGCAGCCCGTGGTGCCCGGCGAGTGGATGGACCTCAAGTTGCAGTTCGAGGCCACCACGTGGACGTTGGTGAAGGGTCACCGACGTCGCCTCGCCATCGCGGGCGGTGACTGGCCGAACTGCTGGCCCGCCGCCGAGCCGTACACGTTGGGCGTGCGC
>SXKB01000330.1 GCA_005778215.1 Actinomycetota bacterium
GATGCAGCGCAGCAGCGTGCTCTTCCCCGAGCCGCTGGCACCGATGAGACACACCACCTGGTGCTCGCCGACGTCGAGGCTGACGTGGTCGAGCACCACCTTGCGGTCGTGCTTGCGGCCGAAGCTCTTCTGCACGTCGCGGATGGACAGCTTCACGCTCATGCCACCACCGACCCACCGGTGCGCTTGCGCTGCCGTGCCGTGTACCAGTCGACCAGTCGCGTCTCGGGAATGGTGAGTGCCAGGAAGATCACCGCGGCCACCACGATGGGGGTGAAGTTGGCGGTGCTGTCCTTGATGGAGTTGGCGCGGCGGAACACCTCGATGATCCCGATCAGGCTGAGCAGGGCGACGTCCTTCTGCAGCGACAGGAAGTCGTTCATCAGCGGCGGGATCACGCGGCGTGTGGCTTGGGGGATCACCACGTACCGCAGCGTCTGGGTCTGCGACAGGCCCAGCGACCGGGCGCCGGCGCGCTGGCTCTCGTGCACGCTCTCGATGCCGGCTCGGAACACCTCGGCAACGTACGCCGAGTAGGCGAGGACGAGGGCGATGGGACCCCACAGGTAGGGGGACACCCACGACCCGCCGAACCACAGGAAGTGGAACTCACCCTCCAGCAGACCGAGCTTCGGGATGCCGAACCCGATGAGGTAGATCGTGAGGATGACGGGCACGCCGCGGAAGAAGTCGGTGTACACCGCGGCGAACACCCGCAGCGGGAAGAGCACCGGGTTGCGCGTGTTGCGGCACAGGGCGATGACCATGCCCCAGATGACGATGAACGGCGCGCACTGCAGGAACAACTTCACGTCGACCCACAGGTAGCCGACGATCTTCGGGAAGTCCTCCTTGAACCGTTCGGCGTTGAAGAACATGTCCTTCACCTTCGGCCAGCCGCTCGAGTTGGTGACCACCAGGAACACCACGGTGAACGTGAGCACGGTGGAGACCACGGCGATGGCCGTGGACCGACGCCGTTGGCGTCGCAACCACAGTTCGCGCCGGGTGGGGGCACCGGGAACGCGAGAGGGCGCCGACACGTTGCCGGCGCCCTCGTCGAATTCGGTCATGGGTGATGAGGTTAGAGGGTCAGCTCTCGGGGAGCAGCGGTGCCTCGACGTAGTCGCCCATCCACTGGTTGGTGATCTGCTCGAGCTCGCCCGACGCGGTGAGGTTGGCCAGTGCGATGTTGGTGCACTCCACCAGCGGGTTGTCGAGGGTGAACAGCAGACCCCACTGGTCGCCGCCCTCCTCGCCGAGTGCGAACTGACCGAACACCGTGGTGCCCTCGATCTCGACGGCCGAGATGAACAGGGCCGTGGGGAGATCGGTGATGATGGCGTCGATCTGACCGTTGTCGAGCGCGGTCTTGGCGTCGGCGTTGCTGTTGAAGGCGAACGGCTCGGCTTCGGGCTGGATGACGTCGAGCACGTACTGCAGGCTGGTGGTGCCGGCCGCCGCACCGAGCTTGAGGCTCTTCAGGTCGGCGAGGCTCTTCACGTCCTTGGCCGGACCGTCGGTGTAGCCGAGCACGGCCTGGTTGGCGGTGTAGTACGGATCGCTGAACGACACCACCTTCTGGCGGTCGGCGTTGATCGTGAACTGCTGCAGGTTGAAGTCGAAGTTGGTGTCGCTGCCGGCCACCGCGGTGTCGAACGAGGTGCGCACCCACTTCACGGTGTCACCCTCGAAGCCGAGCTCCTTGGCGACGGCGAGGGCCAGTGCGGCCTCGAAGCCCTGGCCCGACTCGGGGGCGTCGTCGATGACGTAGGGCGGGAACGCCGGGTCGCCGGTGGCGATGGTGAGGCTGCCGGCCTCGAGGGTCTTGCCCTCGGCGCAGGCCTTGGCGTCGCCGCCGGTGCTGGCGGCCGTGGTCTCGGTGCCACCGGCGGTGGTCTCGGGGGCGGCGGTGTCGCCGGACTCGGTGCTGTCGTCGCCGCAGGCGGCGAACAACACCGCGCCCGCCGCGACGAGCGCGAGGATCTGTCGCTTCATGGAAAGGGGGCTCCTTGTTGGGGTGTTCACGTGCCGGTGTGCGGGACACCGGCCCCGGAAGGATAGCAGCGCGACCCCAATGTTGACCAGTTCAGTCGGGTATTCGTGCTCGTGATGGTCGCCGGGACCCTTGACGATGAGACGAAGACCGTCTTAGTGTCTCAGCCCATGTCGTCGACCGCCCCGATCGCCGCCGGCACGCCCGCCATGGAGGCGCGCGTGCTCGACGCGGCGAAGGCCTGCGTGGAGCGCTGGGGCATGGCCAAGCTCACCATCGACGACATCGCCGCCGAGGCCGGCGTGTCGCGGGCGACGCTGTATCGCATGTTCCCCGGTGGGAAGGACGTGCTGTTCGAGGCGCTCCGAGTGCGCGAGCTGGAGGAGTTCTTCACCCGCCTCGCCGCGCACCTCGACCACGCCGACGACCTCGAGGACCTGCTGGTCCGCACCGTGGTGTCGGCCACCGAGGAACTGCGCCACGACCAGCACCTCGCCGTCATGCTCGCCAGCGAACCCGGCGAGACGCTCACGTCGCTCACCGTCGACGGTCTGCCGCGCATCATCCGCGTGGCCACCGTGTTCCTGGTGCCGCTGGTCGACGAGTACCTGCCGCGTCGCGAGAGCGCCCGCCTCGTCGAACTGCTCGCCCGTCTCGTCATCAGCTACTTCCTGGCCCCGTCCGACCACGTCGACCTCGGCGACCCGCAGTCGGCGCGCACGTTCATCGCCACCTTCGTCCTCCCCGCGTTCCAGCCGTCACTCATCCGCAACTGACACGTCCAGCCACACAGGAGCAACCCCGATCATGACCGTCACCCACAACAGCAACGAGGAGATCATCGGCCGCGCCGAGATCAATGACATCGACGCCATCCTCGCCATCCCGAACGCCGATCCGAACGAGATCGAGCACGTGGTGAAGAACAACGCCGACACCATCTTCACGTGGGACTACTCGCTGCAGCGCCCGGCGCTCCGCAAGCTGTACGAGAAGGCCAAGACCGGCCAGTGGAACGCCACCACCGACCTCGACTGGTCCATCGACGTCGACCCCGAGAAGATCGCCCGTGAGGAGCGCGAGCTCATCGGCGTCGGCCTCGACCCGAGCCGCCTGGCCGGCACCCCGGTCGAGAAGTGGGGCGACAAGGAGTGGCTCGAGTTCAACATGGAGGGCAAGAACTGGAGCCTCAGCCAGTTCATGCACGGCGAGCAGGGTGCCCTCATCTGCACCGCGAAGATCGTCGAGACCGTGCCGTGGTACGACGCCAAGCTCTACGCCAGCACCCAGGTCGTCGACGAGGCCCGCCACGTCGAGGTGTTCGCCCGCTACCTGCAGGAGAAGCTGGGCGGCGAATACCAGATCAACATGCACCTGCGGATGCTGCTCGACGACATCGTCCACGACAGCCGCTGGGACATGACCTACCTGGGCATGCAGGTGATGGTCGAGGGCCTCGCCCTCGCCGCGTTCGGCTTCCAACACGAGCTCACCACCGAGCCGCTACTGAAGAAGCTGCTCCGCTACGTGATGAGCGACGAGGCCCGCCACGTGGCCTTCGGCGTGCTGTCGCTGAAGGAGTGCTACGACGAGATGAGCGACAAGGAGATCGCCGATCGTCAGGAGTTCGCCTTCGAGGCAGCGCTGCGCATGCGCGACCGCTTCATGCAGCAGGAGGTGTGGGAGCGCATGGGCATCAACACCCGCGACATCCTCCCGGTCATCCTCGCCGACCCCACCCGCGTCATGTTCCAGAGCATGCTGTTCAGCAAGATCGTGCCGAACTGCAAGAAGCTCGGCCTGCTCGACCGCAACGACCAGTGGCTGCGTCGTCGGTTCGAGGAGATGAACGTCATCCAGTTCGAGGACTGGGCCGACACCGGCGAGGAGTACACCTCGTTCGAGATCGGCGCCGACGCACCCGCCCCCACCGGTCACTGACCGACCGCTCACGCACGCGAACGGATCTCGCGGGTCAGCTGTCCACTACGCTGGCCCGCGATGTCCAACGCCTCTGATCCGTTCTTCCGCACGTTCCACGCGCTCCGCATCAAGGGCTTCGCGAAGGCCGAGACCATCGCTGAGGTGGCCGACCTGCCGCTGTCGCTGGTGGAGGAGCACCTCGAGGGGTTGCAGGCCCGCGAGTGGGCACAGTACCGCGAAGCCCGCGAACTGTGGCAGCTCACCACGGTGGGCCGCGAGGAGCACCACATCGCACTCACCGAGGACGTGGGGGGCACCCACATCGGGCTGCAGTTGCACCACGAGTACGAGGCGTTCCTGCAACTCAACGACCGGTTCAAGGCGCTGTGCGGCGACTGGCAGTTGCGCAACGGGCAGCCCAACGATCACACCGATGCGAAGTACGACAAGGCGGTCGTGCAGCGACTGGTCGCCATCGACGCCGACGCGGCACCGGTGGTGGCGAAGATGGGCGAGGTGTTGGCTCGCCTCGCACCGTACGGACCTCGCCTGGCACGGACGTGCCAGCGGGTGGTCGACGGTGAAACGAAAATGTTCACGGGCGTGATGTGCGGCAGCTATCACGATGTCTGGATGGAACTCCACGAAGACCTCATCCTCACCCAGGGCATCGACCGCATGGCGGAGGGTTCGTTCTGATGGCACGTTTCGGCAGGGTTCTCACGGCGATGATCACGCCCTTCGACGAGCATGGTGCGCTCGACCTCGACGCGGCTCGCACCCTCGCTCGGTGGCTGCAGGACAACGGCAACGACGGCCTCGTCGTCGCCGGCACCACCGGCGAGGCCCCGGCGCTGTCCGAGGACGAGACGCTGTCGCTGTTCGCCGCCGTCGTCGAGGCGGTCAGCATCCCGGTCATCGCCGGCACCGGCAGCAACAACACCGCGCATGCCGTGCACCTCACCAAGGAGGCCACGGCGCTCGGCGTGTCGGGCATCCTCGCGGTGTGCCCGTACTACAACCGTCCGTCGCAGGCCGGCATCGAGGGTCATCTACGTGCCATGGCCGACGCGTCGCCGCTGCCGCAGGTGGTCTACGACATCCCCGTGCGCACCGGACGCAAGATCTCCACGGCCCTGTTGCTGAAACTGGCCCGGGAGGTCCCCAACATCGTCGCCCTGAAGGATGCTGCTGGGAACCCTGGCGAGACCGCCGTGCTCATCGCCAACGCACCCGAGGGGTTCGAGGTGTACAGCGGCGACGACGGCCTCACCCTGCCGTTGCTGGCCTGCGGTGCGGTGGGCGTCATCGGTGTCGCCACGCACTGGACCGGTGTCGATCACCAGGAACTCTTCGGTCTGTGGGAGAAGGGCGACGTGGCGGGCGCCCGCGCAGTCAATGCCCGTCTGCTCGAGAGCTTCGCGTTCGAGACGGGTGACGACGCCCCGAACCCCATCCCCACCAAGGCGATGATGCGTCATCTCGGCTTCGCCGTTGGCCAGGCCCGGCTGCCGATGGGGCCCGCGCCGGCCTTCGTCGACGAACGTGCACCACAGGTGATGGCCAACCTGCTCGCGCGACGCGGTTCGTGATGGCTGCCTCCATTCGCGTCGTCTTCCTCGGTGGTCTCGGTGAGATCGGCCGCAACTGCATGGCCGTCGAGCAGGAGGGCAAGGTCCTCCTCATCGACTGCGGCCTGATGTTCCCCGATGCCGACATGCACGGCATCGACCTCGTGCTGCCCGACTTCACGTGGTTGCGCGAGCGCGCCGACGACATCGTCGGCGTGGTGGCCACGCACGGCCACGAGGACCACGTCGGTGCGCTGCAGTACCTGCTGCGCGAGCTGAGCTTCCCCATCTACGGCTCGGCGGTCACGCTCGGGCTGGCGCGCAACCGCATCGAGGAGGCCGGCCTGCTCGGCAAGACCGAACTGGTCACCGTGCGCGACGGCGAGCGGCTGATGATCGGCCCGTTCGACGTGGAGTTCATCCCGGTCACCCACTCGGTGCCGCACGCGCATGCCATCGCGCTGCACACCCCGCAGGGCGTCATCCTGCACACCGGCGACTTCAAGCTCGACCTCACCCCGGTCGACGGCCGTCGCACCGACCTCGGTCGCATTGGCGCCATCGCCAGCACCGAGGGCATCCGCCTGCTCATGGCCGACAGCACGAACGCCGAGGAGCACGGCCACGCTCCCAGCGAGACCAGCGTCGGCGCCGTGCTGCGCAGCGTGTTCGCCGAGCAGAAGGGCCGGCGCATCATCACGGCCAGCTTCGCCAGCCACCTGCACCGCATCCAGCAGATCGCCGACGCCGCCATCGCCAACGGTCGAGTGGTGGCCACGCTCGGCTTGAGCATGAAGAAGAACGTGCGCCTGGGTCGCGACCTCGGCGTGCTGCGCATCCCCGATGCGTCGCTGGTCGACATCGAGGAGGCCGACAAGTACCCGCCCGGTCAGGTGTGCATCGTGTCCACCGGCTCGCAGGGTGAGCCGATGTCGGCGCTCGCG
Organism: Actinomycetota bacterium; assembly: GCA_005778215.1. GTDB lineage: Bacteria > Actinomycetota > Acidimicrobiia > Acidimicrobiales > Ilumatobacteraceae > UBA668. Next base: position 6,435 of record SXKB01000330.1, read on the forward strand.
CTGCTGGCCCGTGGGGAGAGCAAGTGGGTGAAGGCGGGCGACCACGACACCGTGGTGCTCAGCAGTCACGCCATCCCCGGCAACGAGGGCGCGGTGAATCGCGTCATCGACGACCTGCTGCGCGCGGGAGTGGAGGTCATCCATTCGGGCGTCGCCGACGTGCACGCCACCGGGCACGCGCAGGCCGACGAGTTGAAGACCTACCTGTCCATCACGCAGCCCGAGTGGTTCGTGCCCATTCACGGCGAGTACCGCCACATGGTGGCCAACGCCAAGCTCGGCTACCTGATGGGCGTGCCGCGCGACCACGTGCTGGTGTGCGAGGACGGCGACGTGCTCGAACTCACCGACGACGGTCTGCAGGCCGTGGGTCGCGTGCCTGCTGGCTACCTCTATGTCGACGGCATCGTCGGCGACGTGGGCCAGGGCGTGTTGCGCGACCGCAAGGTGCTGGCCGAAGAGGGTGTGGTCGTCGTGGTGGTCACGGTCGACATCGAGACCGGCAAGGTGCTCGTCGGCCCCGAGATCATCACCCGCGGGTGGGTGTACGCACCCGAGGCCGAGGACCTGCTCGACGAAGCGTGCGACCGAGTGGCCGAGGCCGTCGAGAAGGCGCTGTCATCGGGTGTGCGCGACGTCGAGTCGCTCGAGCGCGACGTGCGCAGGGCGGCCGGGAAGTTCGTGAACGAGCGCACCAAGCGCCGGCCGATGATCGTCCCCGTCGTGATGGAGGCCTGACACCGCCGCCGCCGGAGCGTGAACGCACCGGCACGGAGCGTGAATGGGTCGGATGATCCGTGTTCAGGACCTGGTCGGCGGCGTACCGTGTGCGCCGATGGCACCCGCGCGACGCCTCGGAATCTGCATGCTGGCGTTCGCCTCGTTCGGCATTGCGGCCGCCCCCTCGTTCGCGGATGCTGCCCTGACACATCCTCGGGTTGCCGACGTGCGGCGCGATGCCGTCGACGGGTCGGCGGCCGGCGACGACGGCGCCACCACCACGACGATCGTCGCGTCGGAGGGCCCCGTGCCGGAAGCGGGTGCGCGCTCGCCGAGCATCGGCCCGATCCTCGTGCCCACCTCGGGTTCCAGTTTCACCGGCGCCTGGTGGCTGATGGCGTTCGGCGGACTGCAGTTGGTGGGGCTGTTCCTCATCACCCGTCGGGCTCGCGCCCGATTGTCCACCGACGACGCCCAGCCCTAGCCTGCGGGACATGATCTCCCGCGCCTCGGTCGCCGTGTTCGTCGCGGTGGGCCTCACGCTCCTCGCCGGCTGCAGCGACGACCCTGCCGCGTCCGACGGTTCGACCGGGGCCGACACCGACGTGACCATCTGCGAGCCCGACGGCACCGCACAGGCCGACGACGACCTCCCGGCCGTGAGTTCGGTGGCCACCGCGATGGCCGACCTGGAGGCAGCACTCGGCGCCCCGCAGCAGTACTTCGAGGTCAACGCCACGGCACGGCTGGTGAACCTGTGGGTGGCGCTCAACGACGGTGCGCTCGCGCAGCCGTGGGTGTGGGTCGACGGCGAACTGTCCTCGGACGAGGGCCAGGCGGCGGGTGGCGGCACGTTCACCGCCGCCGACGTCGGCTTCGACGCCGACACCGTGCTCGATCAGGTGCGCACCGAAGTGCCCGACGCCATCCTCGAGACCTTCTACATCCACGGCGACGGCGAGGGGAACGTGCAGTACAGCCTGCTCACGTCGGCGCGGTGCGGGGGTGGCCTCGACGTGGTGCTCGGCGCCGACGGCAGCGTGAAGTCGGTCGACCCCGTGAACTGATTGCCTCCACTCACGCGCGCCCCCTTGGTACCGTGAGATGAATGGCAACCCAGCCCCAGCGCTCGTCGCGGTCGTCCTCGACCGCATCCGGCAAGCGCGCCACCGCGCCCGCGAAGGGCTCGTCCTCCAGCGGCACCAAGCGTGAGCAGGCCCGATCCGGTCTGAAAGACGCAGTGGGCGACCGCGAAGACGAGTTCGTCGGCCTCGGCCTCATCGCGCTGGGCGTCCTGCTGGGTCTGGCCATCTACCTCGAACTCGCCGGCCCGTTCGGCCGTGGCGCGAACACCGTGGTCGGTTGGTTCACCGGCGTCGGTCGCTACCTGGTGCCCGTGGTACTGGTCGGTGTGGGGGTGGCCCTGGTGCGCAAGGGGCGCAGCGCCCACCGCCTGCGGCTCACCCTGGGGTGGGGCCTTGCCGGGCTGTCGGTGCTGGGCGTGCTGCACGTGGTGCGCGGTCCGGAGAAGATCTGGGGCGGCTTCGACACGCTCGGTCGCGCCGGTGGCTGGCTGGGGGCGATCGTGGGCGAGCCCTTGCGCAGCCTGCTCGCGTCGGCGGGCGCCATCGTGGTGCTCGGCCTCATGTTCCTGGGCGGCGTCCTGCTCATCACGGGTAGTTCCGTGAAGACCGCGGCCAACAGTGCGGGCAGTGCAGCCGCCGCCGTCGCGGTGCCGGTCGGTCGGCGCATCAAGAAGGCGTTCGGCGACATCAGCACGCTGAAGAGCGACCGTGAGGCCACCGGCGAGCACGCGGCGCCCACCGTGTACGACTTCGCGCAGGACGACGACTGGGCCGAGGCCACCGAGCCGCCCAAGCCGAAGAAGGCGCGCAGCCCCAAGCCGCTGCCCCCACCGGCGCTCGGCCCCACCGAGCAGGTCGAACTCGACCTCGGCCCCGGCGCACAGCGCGGCCAGTGGACCCTGCCGCCGGTGAACTACCTCGAGCGCAGCACCGCCCAGGCCATCAACAAGGCCGAGATCGAGGCCCGTGGCCGCACGTTGGTGGAGAGCCTCGCGTCGCACGGCGTGGAGACCAACCTCGTCGGCATGACCGTCGGTCCCACCGTCACGCGGTTCGAGCTCGAGCTCGGCTCCGGTGTGAAGGTGGCGCGCATCACCAGCCTCAACCGCGACATCGCGTACGCCATGGCCGCCACCGACGTGCGCATCCTGGCGCCCATCCCGGGCCGGTCGGCCATCGGTGTCGAGGTGCCCAACCACACCCGCCAGCTGGTCAGCCTGGGCGACATCATGACCTCGGCCGAGTCGAAGACGGCGAACAACCCGCTCGACGTGGCCATCGGCAAGGACATCGCCGGCCGGTCGATCTTCCTCAACCTGGCCACCACCCCGCACCTGCTCATCGCAGGTGCCACCGGTGCCGGCAAGTCGAGCGGCATCAACTGCATCATCACGTCGTTGCTCATGCGCACCACGCCCGACCAGGTGCGGCTCATCCTGGTCGACCCCAAGCAGGTCGAGATGGGGCAGTACAACAAGCTGCCGCACCTGCTCACCGCGCCGGTCACCAATCCGAAGAAGGCGGCCAACGCCCTCGGGTGGGCGGTGAAGGAGATGGAGCGCCGGTACGACCTGTTGTTCGAGGTGGGCTTCCGCGACATCCTCGGCTACAACGCGGCGTTCGACCGCGGCGACCTGCACCGCGACGCGCACGGCGAGATCATCGTGCTCGAGGAGGGTGAGGAGCCCAAGTACGAGCGGCTGCCGTACATCGTGGTCGTGGTCGACGAGTTGAACGACCTGATGATGGTGGCGGCCCGCGACGTGGAGGAGAGCATCACCCGCATCGCGCAGAAGGCGCGAGCCGTGGGCATCCACCTCATCGTCGC